>JBMYUM010000023.1:0-18574 GCA_049605375.1 Phycisphaerae bacterium
TCGAGCTCGTCGGCATCGGCAGCACTCAGCGGTGCAACGGTAACCAAGACGTTTATCACACTGACCTGCGATCGTGGTCAGTCCGAAGAATGCGGCGACGGCTGTCCAACGTGTTTCATCGACGAAGATTGCAATGATGAGAATGTATGCACGATTGACGCGTGCGTACTCGGCAATTGCATCTATGAGGACGTCTCCTGCGAGGCTGAAGAGGTTTGCGATCCGTTGAGCGGTTGCCCTGACGAGCCGTCGGGAGAATAGGTGGGGTATGAAGATGCATCACACGAAATTCAAAATGTTGAAGCACAAAGCCAAAGCACTGGCTCTTCTGCCGGCAATCGCGGCGACCGCTGTCATGGGCACGGGTTGCGGTAACAGTTTCTTGAACCTGCAGGACTATGGACGCGATCTGCTGCTGGTCGGTGGCCTTGCTGCCGGCGTTCTGGCAAATAACCAGGCAGATGCCGCCGGCGATGGTGATGATCCAGCCGGGCAGCCCGTAACGGATATCATCGGACCGACCGGTCCGGCAGGAGAACCGGGTGAACCCGGTGAGCCTGGCCCGGATGGCGCCGATGGTCAGGACGGTACCGACGGTGCAGATGGTGCGCCGGGCGAACAGGGGCCGGATGGGCCGGAAGGGCCCGCCGGTGAACAGGGGCCTGCGGGCGAAGAAGGACCACAGGGGCCAACGGGTCCTCGGGGTGGCGCTGGTGGGACGGGTGCGGCCGGTGCCGTTGGTGATGACGTCTTTTCACTGTTCATCGATGACTTCTTCTCGACAACCATCAATGAAGACGGTCTGGCCGTCGGCATTGTGACGATCGATGAACCTGTGCTCAGTGCCGAACTGGAAGTCAATCCGACTCCGGTGGCATTCCGCGTGGCGATTCCCGAAGCATATGACAACGGAAACGACGTGACGATGCGTCTGTTCATTGATGTCAATAACTATACGGCAGACGATTGCTTCGTGATCCGTATCGATGCTCGGCGACTTGTCGACGACGGAGCGATCACGACGTACGGCGCTCCCCGGTACTTCCAGATCATTCTATCGGAAGAAGCGTTGGAACAGGAGTTCGATGACCTGACCGTGGTGCTCGATGTGCCGTTGAATACCGCAGAGGGGCTCGCCGGTGAAACGTTAGCCATCTCCGATTTCCTCGCCCTCGAACTCGTGGCCACGGGCGCCTGCGTTGACGATCCGTCATCATGCGGTGTCTATCAGCTCTTTGCCGTTGAGTTCTTTGAATCCGATGCCAACACCGCCGTGGTTGCAGGGGGGCAGTTGTTCAGTTCTCTGGATGAGATCGACTGCGGCGACGAGGTTTTCACGGACTGCAACAGCAACGAAATTCCTGATGAGCAGGAGCTGTGCGACGGTC
Organism: Phycisphaerae bacterium; assembly: GCA_049605375.1. Classification (GTDB taxonomy): domain Bacteria; phylum Planctomycetota; class Phycisphaerae; order UBA1845; family UBA1845; genus JADFOB01. The sequence continues at coordinate 1,389 of JBMYUM010000023.1, forward strand.
CGACGTTGCAAGGTGGCTGCGCGCCCGACTGCAATGAAAACGGAGTTCCGGACTCCTGCGACATCGATAATCAACAGAGTTCTGATCAGAACCAGAACAGTATTCCTGACGAGTGTGAAGACGCCGAAGAGAACTAAGCCTTTGCGAACGGCTGGCCATGCGTCGGCTCACGAGGTGGAGATAAGCATGAAACTCGGTCATCGATTCAAACGCAGTGTCTGCACAGGACTCGCAGCTGTCACTTTAGGAGTGCATGGATGCGGGGATGGTTTTCTCTTGCTGCAGGATTATCCGCGCGACCTTCTATTCTCAGGGCTGGCCGCGGCCATCCTGCTGAACCAGGATGACGGCGGTGGAGATGCGACGGATCCGCCGGTGGTTGGACAGCCCATTCCGGGGGCACAGGGCCCGCAAGGTGAACAGGGCCCTCCTGGACCTCCGGGGGCAGACGGGGCTGACGGTGCCGATGGCAGCGATGGAGCGCCCGGACTGCCGGGCGAGCCGGGTCTACCGGGCGCACAAGGTGAGCAAGGCCCGCAGGGTCCGCAGGGCGCACAGGGTCCGCAAGGTCCGCAAGGTCCGACGGGTGCATCCGGGGCAACAGGTGCCGATGGCCAGACGCTCTTCGAGGTCTACACGGATGATTTCTTTACCACCGACGAGACTGAAGCCGGCGATCTGCAGCTGAACGTCATTTCTATTGATGAGCCCGCGCTGGGTGATGCGGGAGATTCAGCGGTGGCGTTTCGATTCTCGATTCCGGACTCCTACGGTTCGGGCAATGATGTGACGCTTCGATTGTTCATGAATCGAAGCGGTCCGTTCAACGGTGAGTGTTTCATCTTCCAGATTGATGGACGTCGCCTGCGTAACAATGCGGATATGCAGGTATACGGTGGTACACGCTGGGTTCGGGTTGATGCCCCCATTGGCGTGAACGATACGTATCTTGTGATTGATCTTCCCGTCAATACGACGGAAGGGCTCGGCGGTCAGAACGACCTGGCCGGTGGCGATGCCCTCGCTTATGAGTTGATCACCTTTAACTCGGATGGTGGTCAGTACCAGATCCTCGGTGCAGCAGCCTTTGAAACGCGACCGGGAACAGCCGCCAGCAGTCGAGCGACCATTTTCAGTAACATTGAAGAAACCGTTTGCAACGACTGCAACGAAAACGGTGTCTCGGATGAACTGGAATTCTGCCTGAACGGTATCCCGCTTGCTGGAATCGGAGAGTGTGCACAAGACTGCAACGATGATCAGATTCCAGATGCCTGTCAGATTCAACAGAACGACTGTGACAACAACGGCGTGCCGGATGAATGCGATCCGGATTGCAACGAAAACGGTTTGCCGGACGCTTGTGAGTCGCTGACCGACTGCAATCAAAATCAGATCCCTGATGAGTGCGAATCGGACTGCAATGGCAACGGAATCGCCGATGAATGTGATCTGGAAACAAGTGGTGACTGCAATCAGAATATGATTCCCGACGATTGCGAAGCTGACTGCAACGAGAATCAGATTCCCGATGATTGTGAATCAGACTGCAACGGCAACGGCCTCGCCGATGAATGCGATTTGGCAACCAGCGGTGACTGCAACCAGAACCTGATTCCGGACGACTGTGAGCCGGATTGTAATGGCAACCAGATACCGGACAGTTGCGAGTTGTTTGTCGATTGCAACGAGAACGGTGTGCCGGACGACTGCGATGACGACTGCAACAGCAACCAGGTGCCGGATGACTGCGAGGCGTACGAAGATTGCAACGCCAACGGTATCCCGGACGAATGCGACGCGGACTGCAACAGCAACGGAATCGTGGACGAATGCGAATTGTGCGAACTGGACGAAGCTCAGGCCGTATCACTTCCCTTCGGTTCGATGCCGTTACCGGCTCGTCCACAGTTGCCGCCAGGGGGACAGAGCTCGTTGCCCATTGCGAACGCAATCGGGTCGACGCTGCCGACGAACAACCTCAGCGGCTCACTCACGCCGGAAGATCTGGTTGATGAACTGCTCGGCGTAGGTGTGTCCGTTTCAAACGTGACCTACGTTGGTGCCAACAACGCGGCCGGCGTGTTCGGCGGCGGAGCCGGTATCATTGGATTTGATTCCGGAATCATCCTTAGTTCCGGCAGCATCGCCAATGTCGCTGGACCACTCAACAAACTGGACGATTTCTCATCTGACAACGATCTGTCAGGTGATACCGATCTTGATCAGTTGCTGCCAGGATTCCTGACCTTCGATGCGACTGTCCTGGAGTTCGATTTCGAATGTGACGGCGTGCAGACTATTCAGTTCCAGTACGTCTTTGCTTCGGAAGAGTACAACGAGTTCGTAAACAGCGTGTTTAATGATGTCTTTGCTTTCTATCTCAACGGCGAGAATATCGCCTTGGTGCCAGGAAGTGATGATGTGCCCGTGGCCATCAACAACGTCAACTGTGGTAACCCGTTGGAACAAAACTCTGAAGTGAGTAACTGCAACCTGTTCATCGACAATGACTGCGGTGAAGAAGGGCTCGTTTCGCAGGATCCATTCCCGTGTAACAAGATCGAGACGGAAATGGATGGCTTGACCGTCGTCTTCACGGCAACGGGGCAGCTGCTCCCGGGTACGAATCACATCAAGCTTGCGATTGCCGATGCCGGCGACCGTGTCTTGGATTCGAACGTATTCATCAAGTCGTCAAGCTTCCAATGTGTTCTCCCGACAGGGGCATGCTGCATGCCCGGACAGCTGTCCTGCATGGATGATGTACTGGAATCGGATTGTGAAGCACAGCAGGGAACCTGGAATGCCGGAATTACGTGTGACCTACTTGATCCACCCTGCGAACCAACGGGTGCCTGTTGTCTCATAACCGGCGAATGCGTGGATGACATGACGGAAGGCGCATGTGCTGAAAGCTGGATCAGCGGTCAGTCATGTGATGAACTGGAAGTGCCGTGTGAACCGGTTGTTACCTGCAGCAACGACTGCAACAGCAATGGCATTCCGGATGAATGCGAACTGGACGGCAATGACTGCAACGACAACATGATACCGGACGATTGTGATGGTGGGTGTCCGGGAGAATAAAGGCGTCAGGTAGAAGGGGCCGATAAGCTGTCCAAGTCACGGGGATTTTCTTGGACTCGGTAGCGTGGAGGCTCCTAGAATCGGCGAATGTGACGATTCATGCGTTTGCATGATTGGTCATACTCAGAGTCTTGGTCCATGCAACTCGTCATGAGAGGTCATGCATCTCGTCGTGAGAGAATCGTGGGCAAAGCCGACCACGATGTGGGGGGAAAGATGAACAGCCAACGTTGTATTGACATCGAGCGCGTGATGCCCGCGTCACATTTGCCGCGAAAGCGACAGAACGCATGGGGTTGGGTTGCCGTTGCCGTCGCGGCGTGCTTCTGCATGACGGCAAACGCTCGCGCACAAGAGGCGCAGCGCCTCGTCGGAATCGACTATGATTCGGGTGATGTCTATGAGATCTCTACGTCGGATGCGTCCCTTAGCATGGTGGGTTCGACCGGGCTCAGCCAGGTCGGTGCCTTTGAGTTGACCTCCGCCGGACTCCTGGCGTTCACCACCTCGGGTGATGGTCAGCCAACCCTTTACAATCTGAATCCCGTCACGTTTGAACCCATGTCGATTGGTCCGCTATCGCAGCAGATCATCTTCGACGGCTCGATCGTTGAAGCAGGTGATGGCACGTTGTACGGTACCAATCGCGGTTCTGTCGCGGCAGCACAGCTTTTTGAGTTGGATCCCGATACGGGTGCAACATCGCTGGTCGGGTTCATCAGCGTCGATGGTGATACACGTCACGACGTCAACGGCATGGCGTATCGAGGTGATGGCATGCTGATCGGGCTTGATCGCGTGTCACAATCGCTACTCGAAATCAACACCGCGACGGCGGAAGCAACCGTGCTCACAAATCTGACGCCGGACTTGGGGTCGGTTGGCGGTATGGCCGTACTCGATGGTGTTGGCTATTTCGTAACGGCGGGCCCGGACGCTACGGTCCCGGGTTCAAACGAACTCTATCGGTTCGATCTGTTCACCGGGCAATATGAAAGCCTGGGGAACTTCAACGGGACCATCTCCGGAACCGGATTGAGTGGCTTGGCCGTCGTGCCGGAGCCGACGACCGCACTTCTCTTGATGGCCGCCGTGCCTGCGATGTTGAATCGTCGCCGCAAGCGAGCATCAAGCGTCAGCTGATTCCGCTGCGCCTCCTGCATCTTGGGAGGCCAGCAGAATACCGGCCAGCAGAATCGCCATACCAACACCGATCACCAGGAGCGGTAGATGACCCAGCGCAGTCGGGTCATCTGATACCGGTCCAGTTAACCACTCGAATTGCTCCGGATGAAGTCCGCGATATGTCGCAAGCCCGTTGTGCAACAGGTGGGCCATGATCGCTGGAACAATTGAGCGGGATTGCCAAGCCAGATACGCCAGCACAATTCCCAAAGTTGCAGTAATGGCAAATCGGAAAATCAGAAAGTGAAAGACGCCGAAGATCACGCCACAGGTGATGATCGCGGCATTGCGCTTGAGCCCGGTTCGAAGTCCGTTGAGTAGCAGGCCACGGAAAAGGATCTCCTCGGAAATGGCCGGCACCACAGCCGTGAAGAACAGCGCCTGAAGTAAGGGAAGGGCACGCAGAGCATCAAGCAGATACTGATTCTGCGCGAGGATACCTGCCGGCAGTCCAAATAACTTCGCCTGAAGGACCGTGATCTCAGCGGCAGGAATCCAGGCCGTCAGTCCGATGATAATGCCGGCTACTTGGTAACGAAGTGGTGGAATCTGAAAGCCGAATGTTTCCCAGACATTGATCTTCCAGTATCTGAGCATGACAAACGGTAACAGGATAAAGAGTATGGGCATGATGGCAGCAGTGCCCTTGAGAACGCCAGTCGATCCCTCATCCATATCCGTAGGTGATATGGCGGATTGAATGAAGAACCAGGTTGGAAACAGCAAGGAAACGTAAAGCAAGACCATCGACAAGGGGGGAAGCTGTCTGGGTTTGATGAACTGCCGCCGAAACACACCGGCCAAAGAGCCAGAGTCCGCGAAGACCACCGACTCCTTCCCGAAAATCCCCGCCGCGACAGCAACTGCCGCACCGGCATACAGAGTTGTCGAGCATAATGCGAGTGCAAGCTGGGACAAAGGAACCTGCGAGCCAAGTAGCAGATCGCGGGTCAGCAATACCATGTTGCCGACTGGCATGACGAGCATGAGCCCTTCCGCACGCGCGGCCGGTAATGCGGCAATGCCTCCGGGGATCAGCACAGCCAGTATGACAGGGGTTACGTAATTCTGTGCTTCCTTGAAGGTCCGGGCGTAGCTGCAAACGGCGATCATGATCGCGGACATCAGAACAGCAAACGGTACGAGGCTGACGAGGATCAACAGCATCGTACCGATCGGCACCACGCCGCCCGTTTCGGCAAGCACGCGATCAAATCCGCCAAAGTAAACCGTTGCACTGACGCTCGCCAGGTTTAGTGCTGCCCCCATCACGGCTACCGTAGTCACGACCAGGAACTTTCCGACGATCAAATCAATGACGGGGACTGGGCAGGCCATCAGCGATTCCAAAGTGCCGCGCTCACGCTCGCCTGCAGTCAAATCGATCGCGGGATAAATGGCACCGGTGATGGTCATGAGAATCAGGATAAGTGGCAGCACTTGTCCGAGTATCGAAGGAGGCGAAGAGAGGTCAACGACTTCTGCGGCAAACGGTCGTACAAGAGTCAAAGGCAGACCCAGATCTTCGAGCGCGCGATCGCGCCGCCGCTCGCCGATGCGCTTGATCATCGCGGTCAGGCGATAGTGTGCACTGCGACTGCGCACTTCTTCAAGGTCGGCAAACACGCGAATGGGAATGCTTGACTCGGTATCAAACACATTGGGGTTGGCATCAAAAACGATGCCGACGTGAATTTCGCGTTCCTGGACCGCGAGTCGAAGGTCGGTCTCCGTTTCCGCGATCGCCAGTCTGCTGTCCGTGAGCGTGCGTGGGACCTGTTCACGGCTCGCCTCTTCGGCTCCTCCGTCGATTGTGGGAATCAACTCGGTGACCGGGTCACCGTCGGTTTCGTCGTTGTTGTTTCGTAGCGGCCTCGTCGGAGCGGGCGTGAATCGTGCGTCTTCCTCGATCAACCGTGCGAGCAACTTCTGCTGCTCCTTGCCGACCGTACCGATCAGCAGCGGTTCGCGATCGAGTGCTTCCGCCTGAAAGCTGACAGCCTGGATGGAACCAAGCATCAGTAGGGGGTAGAGCACGATGGGTACAACGATCATGGCCACCAGGGTGCGATGATCGCGGAGAATATCGATCAGTTCCTTGAAATACACGGTGCGGATTCTTCGTGGCATGCTCATCGCAATTCACCCTCCACGATCTCGTCCGCGCGGATCAGTTTAAGAAAAATATCGCTCAAATGCTCCTGACCGCTCTGCGCTTGCAAGGCCGCCAGATCGCCTTCAGCAATCAGCTTGCCATCAAACAGCAACCCGATTTTGTCGCAGAGGGTTTCGGCTTCATCGAGGTAGTGGGTGGACAGAATGATGGTCTTTCCCTCTTCACGTTCGCGCCGAATGTATTCGAGTATGATGCGGTTACTGATGACATCGAGGCCCAGCGTCGGCTCATCCATGATCAAGACTTGTGGATCGGCAATCAACGCGCGTGCAATACTGACACGTTGACGTTGACCGGTCGACAGGGCGCCGCAGCGAATGCCGGCGAACGAGCCGATCCCGAGCCAATCGATCATGTGGTCGGCGCGAGCGGTGGCATCGGCGTTCTCCAATCCATGCAGCTTGGCGAAATAGATCAGCAGCTCACGGGCGGTCAAACGCTGATACAACCCGGTGTTGGCGGTGAGGAACCCTAGTACCCGTTTGACACCATCCGGTTCCTTCTCAACGTCATAACCCGCCATGACGGCTCGGCCGGCGGTCGGCGACATGAGTCCGCTGAGCATCCGCAGGGTCGTGGTTTTTCCTGCACCATTGGGGCCCAGCAGACCATAAATACATCCCTTGGGAACGGTAAAGGACAGTCCATCCACCGCGCGCTTCTCGGGACCGTCCGGTGTCGGGAACGACTTCACCAGATCTTCCGCAACGACCATATCCAAGGTAGTTGTCTCTCTTTCCATTGTTGAGGCATTGTATCGATCGTGTACGGCAGGGATACCGCGCACCGCTCGCTGGGCTCAGAATTTGTGGACACCCTGCTAGCGAGGTGAAACGGGTAAGCTGCGCCGACGAGTGTGGGCATCAGGCAGGCGGTTGCGTCGGCGGGGCGGGTAGTGCAGCGACAATTGACGGTATGTCCTACCTGCGGCTAGACTCGGATTTCAATTCGCCGCCAAGAACCTGGGGCGTCAAGACTGGCGAACGAGCAGGAATGCGTGGTCCGCATGTGCTGTCGTTGAATGGAGAATGATCATGTCGAGCTTTGCAGCGTTCAACTTGAAGGCCTGGATTGATGAGCATCGTCACCTGTTGAAGCCTCCGGTAGGCAACGCACAGGTATTCAAGGACTCCGACTTCATCGTCATGATTGTCGGCGGCCCAAACAAACGCAAGGACTTTCACGTGAACCCGACGGAAGAGTTCTTCTACCAGATCGAAGGGGACATCAACCTGGGGCTCATGGTTGATGGTCAGCGGCAGGATGTGCCGATTCGAGAAGGCGAGGTTTTCTTGCTGCCGCCAATGATTCCACACTCTCCGCAACGCCCCGGCAATACCGTGGGGATGGTGGTCGAACGCAAACGACCGGAAGGGCAGCATGATCATCTTCGATACTACTGCGAGCAGTGCGGGGACATTCTCTTCGATCCGGACTTCTACCTGACTGACATCGTCAAACAACTGAAACCGTTGATGGAGCAGTTCTGGGGTGATGAGTCGCTGCGGACCTGCAAACGATGCGGCGCCGTCATGCAACCGCCTTCGGCAGCCTGATTGTCGGCGAAAACTGCCCGGAGCGTCTTGGATGAAAGTTGATATCCACACCCATATTCTGCCCGAACGCTGGCCTGATCTCGATGAGCGTTACGGGTATGCCGGGTTTATCCGCCTGGAGCATCACAAGCCGTGCTGCGCTCGGATGATGAAGGGTGACCAGTTCTTTCGAGAGATTCAGGACAACTGCTGGTCCCCTCAACGCCGAATCGAAGAATGCGACCAGCACGGTGTAAACATGCAGGTCCTCTCGACGGTCCCGGTCATGTTCAGCTATTGGGCCGAACCGGCAGATACGCTCGACCTGTCGCAACTGCTGAACGATCACATCGCCGAGATCGTCAGGGACTACCCGGCTCGTTTCTCGGGGTTGGGGACCTTGCCGATGCAGGCGCCAGACCTGGCCATCCAGGAGCTGGAGCGCTGCCGACGTGATCTTAACCTGCCCGGTGTACAGATCGGTACCAACATCAACGGCAGGAATCTGGACGACCCGGGTATCTTCGACATCCTGAGTGCCGCGCAAGACTTGGGGGCGGCCATCTTCGTTCATCCGTGGGAGATGCTCGGCCGCGATCGAATGCCGAAGTATTGGCTGCCCTGGCTTGTCGGCATGCCGGCTGAGACCGCCCTGGCCATGAGCAGTTTGATGTTCAGCGGTGTCCTTGAGCGGCTGCCTCGACTGCGCATCGGGTTCGCCCACGGAGGAGGCTCACTTCCAGCAACCATCGGGCGTGTGCAGCACGGATTCGATGTGCGTCCCGACCTGTGCGCCGTTGATTGTCAGGAACACCCACGCACACAGCTGCGACGCATGTATGTGGATAGCCTTGTACACGACGAAAACGTGTTGCGTTATCTCGTAGATGTCATGGGGGCGGACCGCGTTGCGCTGGGAACGGATTATCCGTTTCCCTTAGGCGAACTCACGCCAGGTAAACTCATCGAAGGTATGAACCTGCCAGACGCTACGAAGGAAAGGCTGTTGAGCGGAACGGCAATGGAATTTCTGGGTCTCCAGGACGGGACATCGGATAACACGGACGGCCTGTCCATGAGTCGGAAAGCCTGATTGGATCAAACCATGACGATTACACGATCCTATCCGAGCGAGTTTCAGTTGGGCGTCGCGTTTGCCCGGGAGGCGGATCAGCAGGACCCACTGCGATCCTGTCGCGATCAGTTTCACATCCCGCAGCGGGCCGATGGACAAGACATGGTCTACTTCGCGGGCAATTCTCTAGGGCTTCAGCCTCGCGGAGTCGCGCCACGGTTGCAGGCGGAGCTCGATGACTGGGCAACGCTTGCGGTAGACGCCCATTTTGATGGAAAGACGCCCTGGTACTCCTATCACGAGGTGATGTCGGAAACCGGCGCCCGGCTCGTCGGTGCGCGCCCGGGAGAAGTCGTCACCATGAACAGCCTGACGGTCAATCTTCATTTGATGATGGTGTCATTCTACCGCCCAAATGGAAAACGAAACAAAATCATCATTGAGAACTGCGCATTCCCTTCGGATTCCTATGCGGTCAAGAGCCAGTTGCACTACCACGGCATCGATCCTGAAGAAGGACTCATTGAACTGCAGCCACGTGAAGGGGAAGTGACGCTTCGAACGGAAGATGTCCTGGAGACGCTCGCTCGGCACGCAGATGATGCTTGCCTGTTGATGATGGCCGGCGTCAATTACTTCACGGGGCAGGCGTTCGATATGGCGACGATTACCAAAGCCGCCCATCAGCATGGCTTGATGGTCGGGTGGGATCTTGCACACGCTGCCGGTAATCTGGAGCTGCACCTTCATGACTGGGACGTCGATTTCGCGGCCTGGTGCAATTACAAATACCTCAACAGCGGCCCGGGCGCCGTCGCCGCGTGCTTTGTTCATGACCGCCACGGTCAGAACGACCAGCTGCCGAGATTCGCCGGCTGGTGGGGGAATGATCCCGCCACGCGATTCCGAATGCACCTTGAACCCGATTTTATCCCGAAGGCCGGTGCCGACGGTTGGCAGTTGAGCAATCCACCAATTCTCGCACTGGCACCAGTCGCCGTCTCGTATGCCATGTTCGATGACGTCGGAATGTCAGCGCTACGACGCAAATCCGATGCGCTGACAGGTTATCTTGCCTACCTCCTGAAGCACGTTGGCGACGATCGTCTCACCATCTTGACGCCTGAATCGCAACGCGGCTGCCAGCTCTCGCTCGCGTTTCGCGATGGTGGCGAAGGTGTTTTTGCTGCACTCTCCGAGGCGGGTGTTGTCTGTGATTTTCGAAAACCGGATGTCATACGCGCTGCACCGGTGCCGCTCTATAATCGTTTCGAGGATGTCTACGGATTCGCAAAGATCCTTGCAGAACAACTCGGAAAGAGCATGCCATGAGTAAGGACCAGAAAGCAGTTAACATCGTTGGTGCCGGATTGGGCGGTGCCCTGTTGGCCGCGAGCCTTGGAAAGAAAGGCTATCGGGTTGATGTCTACGAAATGAGGCTCGATATGCGCAAGGCCGACATTCGAGGTGGGCGTTCCATCAACTTGGCGCTTTCGTATCGTGGCCTCTGCGCTTTGGAACGAGTGGGGCTTGCTGACGATGTCCTGAAAACGGTGGTGCCGATGACCGGCCGAATGATGCACACCGTTGGTGGCGAACTGATATACCAGCCATATGGCAAAGACCCGAGCCAGTGCATCAACTCCATCTCTCGCGCGGGCCTGAACATGACACTGCTGGAAGCGGCCGGCGAACTCGACAATGTGTCCATGCATTTTGAGCACAAGTGCGTCTCGGCAGACCTTGATCAGGGGCAATTCAACTTCGCCAATACGAGAAACGGATCGACAGTGACGGCGAAGCAGGCACCCGTCATCGCGACCGACGGGGCATTCTCTGTGATCCGTCGGGAAATGCAGCGACGGGATCGGTTTAACTATAGTCAATCATACCTTCCGGTCGGTTACAAAGAGCTGACCATTCCTGCTGCCGATGACGGCAGTTTTCGATTGGAAAAGAACGCGCTGCATATCTGGCCGCGTGGCCCTTTCATGATGATCGCACTTCCCAATCAGGATGGCTCGTTCACCTGCACGTTGTTCTGGCCGCATGAAGGTCCGAACAGCTTTGAAGCTGTCAAGACGGATCAGGACGTCCTCGACTGCTTTGAGAAGTTCTTCCCGGATGCCATACCGCATATGCCGACATTGGTTGACGATTATCATCAGAATCCAACCAGCGCGCTGGTGACCATTCGATGTGCACCGTGGAACGTGGGGGGGCACTGTGCGCTCCTGGGAGATGCCGCACACGCGGTCGTCCCATTCTATGGTCAGGGTATGAACGCAGCGTTTGAAGATGTGATCGAATTGACGGATGCCCTGGATCAGCATCAGCCCAACTGGGAGGCGGCGTTCTCAACCTATTTTCAGAAACGAAAAGAACACTGCGACGCCCTCGCTGATCTGGCCATTGAGAATTTCAATGTCATGAGTGCCAAGACACGCTCACCCTGGTTTCTCATGGGTAAGAAGATTGAGACATGGCTGCACCGATTCTTCCCCAAGGCGTATCTTCCACTATACAGCATGGTAACGTTCGCACGGATGGGCTATGCCGATGCGGTTCGACGCGCGGAACGACAGGTTCGCGTCGTGACGGCGTTAGCTGTATTGCTTGCACTGGTCGCAGTGTCAACCATCTGGATCATGATTGCTTAGCAGCGCTTCATCATTCCTTCGCCGGATCAATGACATGGCAATAACGTATTCGGAATATCTTAAGCTGGAACAGTTGCTCAATCAGCAGACCGTGCTTTCCGACCCGCCGGAACACGATGAGCTTCTCTTTATCGTGATTCATCAGGCATATGAGCTGTGGTTCAAGTTGATTCTCCATGAGATTGACAAGATCAACCATGACTTCTCTGAGAACGATCTCTTTGGGGCCATTCACACGTTCAAGCGAGTTCGCACTGTGCTGAAGACGTTGGTGTCACAGATCGACATTCTGGAAACGATGACACCGATGTCCTTTACCAGTTTCCGCGACCGGCTGTCGACAGCGTCGGGCTTCCAGTCGATTCAGTTTCGCGAGGTCGAGTTTGCCCTGGGCTACAAACGCAGCCACATGCTGGAATACGTCAAGGATGATTCGCCGCAACGGGAAGGATTGATGAAGCGCCTCGAGAGTAAGAGCGTTGTCGATTACTTCTATGACTTCCTCGAATTGCGGGGAGTGAACATCCCTGTTGAACTCCGCGAAAGAGACTTGACGCTACCGACTGCACCCAACGAGGCGTTGCAGGACGATCTGTTCCGCTTTTATCGCGAACGAAACGAAATGGGAATTCTTTTCGAACTCATGACAGACTGTGATGAAGGTCTGCAAGAGTGGCGATACCGGCATGTTAAGCTGGTGGAGCGAACGATCGGCAGCAAAGAGGGGACCGGTGGATCGCTCGGTGTCGAATTCCTCAAGAAATCGCTGTTCCTTCCGGTCTTCCCCGATCTCTGGGCGATTCGTCATCGATTGTAGGCCTCCCGATGTCAGGAGTGACCACGACCATGGAAGCAGCCATCATCGATATATCGCCGCCAATTGCCAACACGCTGAAAGTGTGGCCCGGAGATACGCCTCCAACACGCGAGGTCCTACTGGACTTGCATCGCGGTGACAATATTACCCTGTCCACGCTGCACACCACGGTTCACGCCGGCGCGCACGCGGACGCCCCCAGCCATTACGACCGTGATGGGCGGACCATGGAGTCACAGGCGTTGGAACCCTATGTCGGTCCTTGCACGGTATGTCATGTTGACGCGTCACCGGGAACCAGAATCTCACGATCCGACCTACCCGATCAACTCGATACGCCGCGCATCTTGATCGCGACCAACAGCTACCCGGATCCGAATGCGTTCAATCAGGATTTCGCCGCACTTGAACCCGATTTGGTTAGGGCTCTGGCTGGCGATGGCGTGAAGCTCATCGGCATCGATACGCCAAGCGTTGATCTCTTCGATTCAAAAGACCTGCCGGCCCACGCGGCATTCGCCGCAACGGATCTCGCCATCCTCGAAGGACTCGTTCTCTCAAGCGTGCCGGCTGGAAAGTACGAGCTCATCGCTTTGCCGCTGCGGCTCGTCGGTTTTGATGCCAGCCCGGTTCGAGCCATCCTGCGGTCACCTGCTGGTGTTTAGCATGGTCGGGTATCTGAATGCAATGAGAGCTTTCGTTCTTGACCGGCCAGCCACCGCATTGCTTCTATTCTCGACAGCCGTTCAGCTTCTGGTGGTAGCTGCCATCTCCTGGCGGGCTGGTGGAGTAGATGCATACGCATTTTCATCACTTGATGCAAAGGAGTACTACCAGCTGGCGCTGAATCTGCGGAATGAACTGAGCTTCAGCATGGCCGACCAGGAGCCATTCGATCCTGACTTCTGGCGCGTGCCCGGCTACCCGCTGTTCATGGCGATCAGTATGCTGTTCCTGCCCCGCGATCCACTTACCCCGCTGCTGGCCAATCACGCGCTGAGCCTGATCAATCCACTCCTGCTGTTTTGGATTATCCGACGTGACCTCGGTCCGGCGCGTGCACTGCTCGTCGCCGGCGTATTCTCATTGGATCCTTTCAGGCTCTTCTACGCCAACTGGCTGCTGGCGACGACATTGTTTACCACCGTATGCTTACTCTGCTGGTGGGCAACGCTGCGTCTCACGTTAACGAAGATCGCAAAACCATGGCAGGCCATGCTTGTCGGGGCGCTGTGCGGCATTGCCATCCTTATCCGACCCATATCGATCCTCTTTCCGCTGGGCTTGGCGTTGGCGATGGTCCTTGGCCGAAATGCGGGACCGACGGAAGCGACGGCCGGCAGTGCCTCCAACATCGGCGTACATTGGTGGAAACGTCTTGTTCCTGTCGGTTTGGTGGGAGGGAGCGCCGCGATCGTTGTGCTCCCCTGGTTACTACGAAACTACATGCTGATGGGTGCATTCGCGCTTTCCAACCAGAGTGGCGTGGTGCTGGCATATTTCAAAGCAACCGAAGTTGTGCTCTGGAGTGAAGGACGAACACAAGACCGATTCCGTGAAACATCGTTGAACAAGGATCGGTTGGACGAGCCGCATCTCGTATGGGATACGATTGATCAGAAGCTTCAGGCACGAGTCCAGGATGTCGATCAGAGGGTTCGTGAACAACTGACGTGGACCAACCTCGCACAGGGGAATCGTTCGTCTGAAAATTCTTTCGCGGTATCCGCTGCGCTGTCACGGATCGGAATTGAGATGCTGTGGGAACGACCGGTAGCGACGGCAGCCTGCTTGGTTTCCCGGATGGGGGCGCTCTTGAGCTTCCCGTTGCTTCTTGCGGTCGGTGGTATGGGGCAGACGCTTTCCGCGTCGCAGTGGATGTTGGGGGCAGGCTATGCCATGCTGAGCTTGTTGGCGGCAATCCAGGCGATCCGTCGAATCAGTTTGGCTTCGACTCTCGTTCCGCTTGCCATTGTGATATGCCTGCTGTTGGCGACAACGCCGCAACTCGATCCGCGCTTCCGGGTGCCGTTGACACCCATGCTGCTGTACCTTGCAGCCACCATCACGGTGACGCGTACCGGGGGGCATGAGTGTGACGACCGTTGACCGTATCGTGCGCCTGACGACCGGCATCAGGATGAAGCGTTGACTGCTCCATCGGCACTTTCATTGTCGTCGGTATCCGAGTCTTCCTCATCCTCGTCTTCGTATTCGTACTCGTATTCATCATCGTCGTACTCGTCGTACGCATCCGCCGGCAGCATCCAGAGATGCAGCAAGTACGAAAAGATAATGCCGCTGATGAGCGAACCAGGTCCGTCCGCACGAGTCATTTCATAATCGAAATACGTAATGGCAATCCAGAACGTGGCGATCAGCAGACCGAGCACGACCGGCAGAATCTTCCAGTAGATACGACCGACAAACGGTAGTTTTGGCATCGCTCACAAGGCTCCTGACACGCGACTCCTGACACGCAGCTCATGACGTGCGTCATTGACGATGTGCGAATGTCGTGGTCAGACCCCGCACGCGACCACTGTAAAAGTCCGGCGCAGCAGGCTCTATCGGTCTATACTGCCCCCGCCCAAAGACCGGTCGATGATCATACGGACGTGATCACTTTCGGGCAAGGTGGTTCTGCAAAGACCTTCTCCCGCCGATAAAGTGCCGTTTTGCACCCCGGTCGACGTTTGTGAAAAGAGCGATAGTAACATCCCACAGCGGCCTGCAAGTCGACAAAAGCGGACAACTCCTGACGGCTTGATGCTGGCAAGGTGCCGAAAGCGCTTATATGCTTTCAGCGGGATTAGGCGGAGGCGACCGCCAGTCCTGCCTATCGCTCGAAAAAAACGCCGCTTATAGGGTCATAAGGGGTTACCTGGACTACCTCTGCCCTGCGTCAACATGACAGATTGGAGAACAACTGACATGCGTATTGCGCTGCGCACCTTGGCATTCGTTGGATTGCTGGTTCCTGCGACCGCATTTGGCGGACAGCTTCCGAAACAATTCACGTTATCAGAGTATGTCCCGTCGAATGCATGGCTCTACATGAACTTTGTAGAGAATCCGGAGAACGAATGGCTCAACGAGCAGTACGAGGAACTGTTCACCGCTCTGAAAGAAAGCGGAATCGATCGTGATGTTGTGGGCATGATGTCGACGTTGATCGACGCGGCCGGCAATGGCCAGGGCGGCACGGACATGGAAGCCACCGTCGAGAAAATGACGGGCATGTTCAGTAAAATCGATTGGGACGGCCTTGGCATCGAAATGGCCTACGCCATGCGCGTCGCGAAGCTGCCGCTGCCGTACGACTACTTCCTGATCCTTCGCGGCAAGCCGGGCACGGCCCAGAAAAACACCGACGCCATCCTCGATGTCGTCCGTGAGATGACCAGCTGGACGGAAATGGTCAGCATGAGCGAAGAGACCTACCCTAACATCCGCGCATGGCGCGTTGGCGTCAACGTACCGGCAGATGCCGCCGGTGGACTCGACGCCGGACTCTACATCTACAACAAGGGTGACGTGATCGGCGTGGTCGTGGGTTCAAAGGCTGTTTTTGAAGAAGCTGTGGCGCTGCTCGATCGCAAGCCTGACGGTAAGTGCATGGCGAACGCCGCGCGTTTCAAGAAAGCTCTCGGCGATGTACCAAGCCCGGAAGAAGGTGTTGTCTTCTTCGACCCGCAGGAACTCTTCGGTGGACTCAGCAAGCTCGTCGATGGCGCCATTCAGATGTCCGGTGATCCGGACAACGAAGAAGCCAAGATGGTTGCCAACGCCGTTTCCAACGCCTTTGATATGCTCAATGTCTTCGAATACGTGATCACGACCGTCGAAACCGAAGGACGTCAGCAGAAGTCGCACGAAGTCTGCCGCTTCCGCGAAGACAAGCTGAACGGCCCCATGTGCAAGATGATCATGAACCGTAAGCCGTTCCAGAAGTACGATCAGTTCGTGCCGCAGGATGCGACCTCATTCAGCGCGCAGGGATTCGTTGATCTGGAAATTGGCTACGATATGTGCATCAATTTCATCAAGACCAGCATTCCCGAAGGCGAAGGCATGATCGAGCAGTACGATGGCATGCTGAAGGAAGCCGGCTTCAATCCGAAGGAAGACATCTTCAGCTGGTTTTCCGGCGAAATGATCAGCGTCCAGATGCCGCCGACCGTCGTGACCGCCATGTCCAGCCCGGACTGGGTGACGATGATGCGCGTCAAGGATGCAGAGAAGGCCCGCGAGAAAGTCTTCGCAGGTATCGACTTCATGAATGCTATGATGCAACAGGCAATGGGACCGCAAGGGCAAGGCCTCATGATCAGCCCCGCCGAAGCCGTTAAAGGTGAAGGTTTCAAGGAAGTCACTCACCCCATGGTTATGATGATGGGTCTTCGTCCCGTCATTGGCGTCAAGGGCGAATGGCTGATGATCGGTTCGTCAGCGGCCGCGTTGAACAAATGCCTCGCCGTCCAGGCTGGAGAGGCACCGTCAATTGCCAAGAATCCACGATTCACACGCGAAGGACTCGTTCCCGGCTCGGCTGTGTCCAGCATCTCGTTCACGGATACCAGCAAGTTCGGCGAAGAACTCGCCGCTGCCACCGGCATGATCGGTATGTTCGGAGGCATGGCCACCG
>JBMYUM010000024.1:0-18317 GCA_049605375.1 Phycisphaerae bacterium
TCATTACCCAGGTACAATCGCCCGACGCCAACACTCCCACGGAATAGGATCGACTGTCGCTAACAACGAGCCCCCTGACGACACGTGAGCAAAAGTGCCCTCCCATGTCTTCCGAACGATTCAAACAGGTAGCCGATCTCTTCCTGAGAGCACAGGCCATTGCGCCGGATGAAAGAGACCAATGGCTCGAATCACAAGTCGAAGGTGACGTCGACCTCGCAAACCAGGTCAAACTCATGCTCGACGCCGCCACCGATGATGCAACCTTCGTCGTTCCGCCTTTGCACGAACAGAGCATGGACATCGGCAACATCGGCTCTGGCACAGGCAGTACCAGCGGCACGACATCTCAACAACACACACAGGCCCCGGATGTCGTGGGGCATTACCGTATTCTCGAACAGATCGGCGAAGGTGGATTCGGTGCCGTCTTCCTCGCCGAACAAAGAGAACCCGTTCGACGACGCGTTGCCTTGAAGATCATGAAAAGAGGCATGGACTCCGAACGCTTCGTCGCTCGGTTCGAAGCGGAACGCCAGGCCGTGGCACTCATGACGCACCCCAACATCGCCGGAATCCATGACGCCGGAACAACCGATGACGGACGCCCCTACTACACCATGGAGCTCGTACAGGGACTCCCCATCACCGAACACTGCAACAACGCACAACTCGCCGTCGAAGAGAGGCTGAGACTCTTCATTCCCGTGTGCCAGGCAATTCAGCACGCGCACCAGAAAGGCCTCATTCATCGAGACATCAAGCCCAGCAACGTACTCGTCGCCAAACAGGACAACCTGATCGTCCCCAAAGTCATCGACTTCGGCGTCGCAAAGGCTATCGGCGCAGACCTGACCGACAAGACGATCTACACCGAATACGACCAGCTGATCGGCACCCCGGAATACATGAGCCCCGAACAGGCCGAACAGTCAGGAAGCCTCGTCGATACCCGAAGCGACGTCTACTCGCTCGGCGTCCTGCTCTATGAATTGCTGGCCGGCGTAACCCCACACGACTCAGCCGAACTTCGACGCGGCGGCCTCTCCGAAATGAGACGAATCATCCGGAGCGCAACACCATCACGACCCTCCGCCAAACTCACCGCCATACGGGAAAAAGCAAAACAGATCGCGCACGATCGGTCGACCGACATCCCCACACTGCAGGATCAACTCAGTCGTGATCTCGACTGGATCGTCATGAAATGCCTCGAACATGAGATGGAGCGACGCTACACCACCGTCCGTGACTTGGAACTCGACATTCAACGATACCTCAATAACGAACCAATCGAAGCACGACCGCCATCGATCATCTACCGCCTGGCAAAATACACACAACGACACCGCGCCGTGGCGACATCAATGCTGATCCTGTTCATGACCATCCTCGTCGGACTCACCGGACTGATCTACCACTCACTCGAGGTCACACGCGAACGAGACCTCGCACTGATCGCCATCGCCGAAGCCGATGAAGCGCGAAGCCTCGCAGAAGCCGCTCGACGGGAAGCCGAAGCGTCACGCCTGACTTCCGAAGCCGTCACGGAAATCCTGACATCCATGATGGAAGGCGTAGCACCAGGCATCGCACGAGGCCGCGATACGTCACTGCTGCTCGATCTTGTCCAGAACGCATACGACAACGCAGAAACGACACTGGCAGAACAGCCCGAAGCACGCGCAAGAATTGAACAGACGTTTGGAACCGCACTGAATCGCCTCGGCCGAAGCGAAGACGCCGTTGCACTGCTTGAAAAATCGGTAGCCACCTTCACGGAAACTCTGGGCCCCGAATCACCCGAACGACTCCGCTCCATGCTCGAACTATCACTCACGTGCTATCGACTCGAACGAATCGACTGTGCCAGAGAGTGGAGCGAAGAAGCACTCGACGTCGCCCTGAACTTCCAACCCCCCATACCCGAAACCCTCATAGCCGTTGTCAGATTCGCACAAGTCCTGCACGAAGAAGCAAAGTTCGACGAACTGGAACAATTCCTCGTCAAATACCGCCGGACGCTGACCTCCAAGTTCGACCCCCTGGATAGTGATATGATCGCCCTTACCTCAATGATGGCGACAACGCACCTGGAGCTGGGCCGCCCGACAGAAGCCACGCGACTCTTCGACGACGCCCTCGAACGACTCGAAATCTCACAAGGACCGGATCATCCACAGACCATCCGCGCCATGGGAAACGCCGCGCGAGCCCACGCCTTCATAGCCAACTATGATCAAGCCGAACGCCTGGCAAAGCGAGCCGTCGAACAATCCACCCAGGTACTCGGCCCCGAACATCCCGATACCTTGACGATAACCGGCACACTGGCCAACGCGATCCGCGATCAGGGACGATTGGACGAAGCGCTGCAACTCTATGAGTCACTCATCGAACGTCGAACAAGAGTCTACGGCGCCAAAAGCGCGCAACGAATGATCACCGTCAACAACATGGCATCAGCGTTCTACCACGACGAACAATACGACAAAGCAGAACCGCTTTTCCGTGAGGTCATCGATGTCTGGACAGACCTGCGCGGAGCCAATCACCCCCATACACTCATCGCAAGAAGCAACCTCGCAGACACATTGAACGGATTGGAACGACTCGACGAAGCAGAACAAATCCAGGCAGGAGTCGTCGAAGGCATGATTCAATCGCTGCCAAACGACCATTGGTGGATCGGCGGCGCCCTGTCAAAACACGGAGCAATGCTGATCTCCATGGGGCGTGACGACGCGGGTGAGAATGCCATGCTCGAAGCATACCGCATCCTGGTCGCTACGCCCGGCGAAGGTGAACGACGCGCAGGAACAGTCGCATCAAGGTTGGCCGCCTTCTACCACGCGCGAAATCGAGTAGAAGAAGCGAAGGAATGGGAAACCAAAGCCCGAAACCTTCCGCAATCCGAAACCGGCATCGAACCGTAATAGAAACCGGCCGATGCACTCACTTACTCAGGAACGGACTTGTCTTGCTCGGGCGAGGCTTGCCGATACATCGGATCCATACGCTGACCGGGCAGTTGCTGACTGTTCACATCGTCGATGCGATCCAACAACGTACCGCCGTCCTCCCACGTATCAAACAAGTGCATACCGGCATGCCGACTCAAGTCTTCACACACACGAATGCCACGCACACTGTTTCCACGTTCATCAACCGGAGGTGAATACACACAAATACCAAATTGCCGCGGCAAAACCGCGATCACACCGCCGGCCACACCCGACTTCGCCGGCAGTCCAACCGTATAAGCCCATTCGCCAGCATAGTTATACATGCCACAGGTGTGCATCACCGTAAGAACGTCACGCGTGTACTTGCGACTGATCGCCTGCACGCCGGTGATCGGATTGACGCCGCCGTTGGCAAGCACCGCAGCCATCGTCGCCATGTCACGCGCCGTCACCAATACCGAACACTGCTGGAAATAAAGATCGAGAATCTCCTCAACGTTGCTCTCAATCAAACCAAAGTTCAGGAGAAGGTGCGCAATCGCCCGATTGCGGTGACTTGTCGTACGCTCCGATATGAACACGGACATGTCAATCGTTGGCTTTCGACCGATGTAACCGCCTATCATATCCAACAACCGATTGAGACGATGCGTTGGATCCGATCCCTTGATCAGACTGGTCGTCGCGATCGCACCCGCGTTGACCATCGGATTGTGCGGTCGGTTGGTGGAGTCAAGCTTGATGATGCTGTTGAAAGGATCACCCGAAGGCTCAACCCCAACACGCCCGAGGACCGTCTGGCGATCGTTGTCTTCCAAAGCCAAACCATAAACAAAGGGTTTGGACATCGACTGAATCGTAAACGGCCGATCATAGTCGCCAACTTCATAGACCTGACCGTCGGCCGTCACCACGCTGATGCCGAACCAATCCGGATTGGCCTTGGCTAGTTCCGGAATGTAATCCGCAACCGAACCGTCACGACAATCGGAATACCGAAGGTGCAACTCATTCAAGGCGCCAAGAATACGAAAACGCTGGGTTCCGGAACGTATGGAAATGGAACCCGCGCTCGCACCACCATCGGGCATGCCGTTGTCTGAAGCCTGTTGATCCATGAACGTACTCCTCTCACCTCGAGCCGCTCAGAACGAGCGGCGTCTCAGCATATCCCGGTAAGACCGATGAACCCGGTAAGACCGATGAATGCGTACTCGACCAGCGGAACCGCTCAAGTCTATCGGCGTGTCGCCCAATAGCCCTGAACGCCCAATAGCCCTGAACGTGACCACGCACGGTCACAGCAGATACCAATCATCAAGCGCCGGAACAGCGACTGAATCCCCCCAAACGATCGGATGGAAAAACGCTACGGAGCACAAGCAAAAACCGGATGATCTTCGCCCCCCGTAACCCACCATAGCATACCGTAGAACCCATTCGTAATCGAACCCAAAATGCCGCCTCACGCCGCCCCACCCCCCAAACGTGAATTCCAAGGCTGATGACGGATCCCGCCATGAAAATCACCGGAAAACGGCCCGGCCAACTGCCAGAATAAACCCGCAGGAGGATCACGTTTTTTTTCCGCACACCGCACGACAGCCTTCCCTCCGTGACAATCAGCAGTACCATGCGGAGCCCATTTTCGTACGGGTTCGGGCTGAATTGGAGTAAACGCACCAACAAGGGAGAATCTCATGCCCACCAACTACCAGGCAGACCTCGCATTCGCACACAACGCCGGATACGGAGACCTGGCACGAGCGGCGGGCGATTTCGTGCTGCCGCTGCTGAAAGAAAAACAACCCGAGCACGCGCACGTAGTCGATCTCGGATGCGGAAGCGGCATCTGGCTGGCCAAACTCAACGAAGCCGGATTCAGCGCCACCGGAATTGATCAGTCCACGGAGATGATTGCACTCGCGCAACAGGCCGCACCACAAGCCAATCTCATCTGCGGAACAATCAGCCAGTCCACCATACCCACGTGCCACGGCATCACAGCCACAGGAGAGTGCTTTAACTATGTAGCCGGGCCGGAACACAAGTCCGACATCGCCCTTGGACTTGCCAAATGCTACGAAGCACTACAACCCGGCGGATGCCTGGTCTTCGACATTGCCACACCAGGACGTTCGCCGAATGGATTTCGAAGCACTCATCGCTACGGTGAAGATTGGGCCGTCTTGTCCGACGCATGGGAAGACGCGGAAACCAACATGCTGAAACGCGAGATCAATACGTTTCGAA
Organism: Phycisphaerae bacterium; assembly: GCA_049605375.1. Classification (GTDB taxonomy): domain Bacteria; phylum Planctomycetota; class Phycisphaerae; order UBA1845; family UBA1845; genus JADFOB01. The sequence continues at coordinate 5,220 of JBMYUM010000024.1, forward strand.
AGGAATCGACCGGCGAACACTATCGACGCAGTGTGGAGATTCACTGGCTGCACCTGCTGGAACCAGACGACGTTCAGCAGAAACTGGAAGACCTGGGATTCACCGTTGAAAAAAGAGATCGGTACGCATCGGAATTCGCCTTTCCGCCAGGGTTGACGGCCTTTGTCGCCACCAAGCCCACAGGCTGACCATCACGAAGACTTCGGGAGCCCGACAAACTGCAGGATAGTCTGCATCAGTTGGCCACGATCAATCGGCTTGGCAATGTAGTCATCGCAACCCGCCTCGATAAACCGCTGACGGTCACCATCCATCGCATGCGCCGTAATCGCAACGATAGCACCTTGATAATTCGCCTTGCGCAACAAGCGTGTCGCCTGCAGACCATCCATGACCGGCATCTGCATGTCCATCAAAATGACGTCGAACGGATTGCCCTCCTGCAACGCCGAAAGGGCACGATCGACACCCTCCTGACCATTCTCAACAGACTCGGATGACGCCCCGGCCTTGAACAGCATATGCTCCAGTAGACGCCGATTGTCAGCACCATCCTCGACAATTAGAAACGAAGCAGGCAACTGCGGCACAGCACTCGACACCTGATGACGAAACTCCGGTCGCGCCACCGTCGCAGCCCCCGCATCATCGAGCAGACGACAATCGGCAGGTATGTCAATCGCAACGCTGGCCCGGAACATACTGCCCTCGCCGACGCGGCTCTCCACCTCAATCGTCCCGCCCATCATCTCGGCAAGACGACGACTGATGTAAAGACCCAGACCCGTGCCAACATGGCGATCGTTCTGGCGACCATGAAATTGTGCGTACGATGTAAACAACTTCGCCTGCTGCTCATCCGTCAACCCTATGCCGGTATCAATCACCGAGCACTGTAGGCGAGTCACGTCCTCTTCAACACAACGAACCAGTAGGCGTACGCCACCAATCTCGGTAAACTTGATCGCATTACCAAGCAGGTTCACGAGAATCTGCTTCAACCGGGTAGGATCAGTCTCGATCTTCTCAGGTACCGACCCCACATACTCGACCTCGAACTTCAGATCCTTGGCGTGCGCACGAACCTCCATCAAGGAACGTATGTCCGCGATCAGATCAATCAGCGAGAACGTAGATGGAAAGATCTGGAATTTGCCCGCCTCAATCTTCGATAAGTCGAGAATATCGTTGACCACGCGAAGCAGGTAGCGACTGTTACGCTGAATCGTATCAATCGTCTGAATTCGCTGCGGTGGTGCCAGAGATATGTCACCATCCTCATACAACAGGTCAGCAAAGCCAATGATCGCCGTCATCGGTGTCCGTATCTCATGACTGACCGTGGCAATGAAATCACTGAGGAACCGATTCGACTTCTCCAGTTCGGCATTCTTGAGAAGCAAGTCCTCACATTCGGCCTGCAACGCTGCCACGGTTGCCGTCAGTTGCTCGACACTGGCCAGGGCGCCCTCGTCGCCAGCAAAATGCAACGGCCGAGCCTGATCACCATGCTTTGAATGTTTGCGTCCGTCCACCGCGTAACCCCGTACGTGGTTCCCCAACCACCACCAGATTTGAAATAGGCCTGCCAGGCAAATCCGCAAGCGCTTGATATGCGAACGATCACTGATTCATCGACGGGATCAGAAAGGCGGTAAAGAGCACGATCGGTATGACCGGGACAGAAACGGAGCGGATGACAATGAGACTGAAAACGATCACTTCGGTCCAGATCGAGCGCCATCATGACGAAGACCCGATAGTCAACAGCGTACTTGAGCCGAATCAGCAGTCCCGACGTTCCAACGCCCGGACTGCGTCGACTGACCGGCAAGGCGTAACGCAGCAGGAATGACTAGACCTGAAGGGGGTTTCCCGAGCAAATGACCCCATGCCATGCAGGGTATTACCAGTGCATGAAGATCGGAGAAAAAAGTAGTTCGAATGACCTTTCCAACCGTTATCTGACCATCAACCCAGATCAAGACAGACAGCCTCTGCCCCGTTACGGATGAACAACTGATCACGAACCACAACCGGGTGATTCCACGTTTTGCCAGACAAGACCTCGAACCGACCCTGCTCATCCAAGCCATCAGGAGACGCATTGATCAAGACCAGCTCACCATGCTCACCCGTCACCAGCAACTGCCCGATCTCAGACAACAACACCATCTGCCCGAAACCGTAGCGCCCGCCCTTCCACTTTCGCTCACCCGTGTCGGCATCCAGACAAGCGAGAATACTCTGGTCAAAGCCATAAACGTGTCCCTCGTGGTAAACAAAGTCGTTGAAGGAAGGCTTGAGCTTCGCCGTTGACCAACGTTCGACAAAACTCCACTGGCCATCCGAAAATGAGACGTCCAGACGCACCATTCCCTTGCCGTCACCTAACGCTGCCAACAGACTGTCACTTTCAATCTGCTGCGGCTGACAAACCGCCGGCCCAGCCCAATCCTCTGGTTTGTAACGCCACGCAACCTCACCGGTTCCAGGTACAAGACCGATCAAGCCACTTCCATCACCAAACACCAGCATGGACTGCCCCGCCAGCGTAACCGACTGCAGTGAACTGAAATTCATCCCCCCCGATGCGACCTTCCATCGCGGCTCACCGGAATCGGCCGCAAACGCCACAATGCCATGGTCATCCCGACCGCCGGCATACACCACGACAAGGCCGTCGGTCACAAGCGGTGAACTGCAAAAACCCCACACCGGTAGCTGTGCACCAAATTCAGTCATCAAATCACGCTGCCAGACCAACGCCCCCGTCCCGGCATCAAGGCAATTGAGCATCGCCCGTGAACCAAACGAGGAAATCCTGCCATCAGAAAAAGTCGGCGTCGCACGCGGCCCCGCTCCGGACACAACTTCGTCAAAACGAGTCTCATCCGCGTGATGCCAGATCATGTCACCGCTCGCACCGTCATAACAGGTAACAAGCTCACGATCCCCCCGTTGCTCCTGCGTAAACAACCGCCCACCAACACTCGCAAAAGAAGACCACCCAGGGCCGATCGGAACCCTCCATTTTGCAGCCGGCGTACGCTCCCTCCACATCATCGGAGCTGACAACGAACTCGACACACGACCATTCCGGTCCGGACCGCGAAATCCGGGCCAGGCCTGCTCCGTTGGCACCCACAACGAATCCACGGCCGGCGCAATGCCTGCAACAGGATCGGCATCAACTGGCTTCGTCGCCGTCAGTGGACGAAGAGAATCAAGCTGCGATTCGCGCGTATCAGACCACCGCCATGCCAACTCAGGCAAGTACTGCCCGTCCACACCGTCAACACGAACAAGCGGGAACACAGCCCAGACAATCCCCAAGCACAGCAAAATGGGAACCGTTCGTACAACAGAGCGATCACCCGCACGAATCACGTACAAACCCACGACGACGACCAGAATGGTCAACGGAATGCCGTGCGCAATCATCATGACGCCCAGCGTCGAATGAATAAGCTGAGCGACAATCGCACTCAAGCCAATCGGCACCAACAGCAATGTGATCTTCTCGCCCCAGGAAAGACGGCTCGCCGTCAGCAACCAGATGATCAAGAGCAAACCACACAGCACCGGCGCTCCAACCATGAACCCAAAGCGAGCCGCGTTGTTGATCGACGGCTCGATGCTGATCCAGAATGCCACGACCTGCAGAATCAGAATGAGCAAACCCGGCCAAAGTCTGATGCGATTGTGATGGGCTCCATCAACGCCACCCACACCGTCGACAGCGCTGTTTCCAAATTCGTTACCCTGTTCCTGCATCATTCAACCCTGCACCAGAAACTCAAGAAATCACCAGACGAGAGCCAGCGCTTCGACGCACACATGCTATCGCCACAATCCGTTCATTGATATAATCCCAAAGCGGGTGGCAAAACGCCACAGCATCAACCCCAAATCGGCGCGAAGTACTGCGTACGGTACCGCATCGGGGCTGAAATCATCAGAAGCGAATGACATGCAAACTGGAGCACCTGTATGCCACTCTCACTACGCCATGATAGCCGTCATCGAATCGTTTGGCCTGTCAGCACCCTGCTGCTGCTCACCATACTGTTGACCGCCGGCGCCGCCTGCACGCCGCAACGTGAAAGCGTCAAACCCGGCATCAACGACCGTTATTTCGATCCGGAACTGAACGTGGATGAATGGGTCGGACGCTTCGAAGGAGAAAGCAGAGAGGTCTTTGCGTGCCGTTCCGAAATCATGGCACGCGTCCAACTGCGCAGCGATCACGTCGTTGCTGACGTCGGCGCCGGAACCGGACTCTTCACGCCTTTCCTTGCCGACAAGACCAAGAACGGTGGCAAGGTCATTGCCGTCGACATCATTCCCAAGTTCCTGGATCACATCCGTACGAAAGCCGATGAGCGCGGTCTGCGAAACGTGGAGACACATCTCTGCTCAGAAACGTCCATCGAACTTCCACGGAACTCGGTCGATGCCATCTTCACGTCGGATACGTACCACCATTTCGAATACCCGCACGACACCCTGAAGTCGATGTACCACGCGCTTCGAAAAGGTGGCACGCTCTACGTGCTCGACTTCGAACGAATTGAAGGCACCAGCCGCGAGTGGATACTCGGCCACGTCCGTGCCGGCAAAGAAACCGTCATTGATGAAATCAAGGCCGCCGGATTCCGCTACGAAGGTGAAATGACACCCGACTGCCTCGAAGAAAACTACATGATTCGATTCACAAAACGATGACCGGAGCTGGCCAATCACCAGGGCTCGGACAAGTGACCCTGGTTTGCCTCGTCGTGGCCAACATGATCGGCGCCGGCATCTTCACCACAACCGGCTACTCGCTGGCAGGCCTCCAGTCACCGGCATGGGTCATGCTCGCCTGGTGTATCGGAGGCGTCATCGCGATCGCCGGCGCCATCAGCTACGGCGCTCTCGTCATGACCTTTCGAGAGTCCGGCGGCGAATACCTGTTCCTCGCACGCCGATTCCACCCGCTCGCCGGTTTCCTCGCCGGCTGGGTATCCATGCTGGCCGGCTTCACCGGCGCCATCGCCTTCGCCGCTCTCGCCTTCGAATCCTACATCGCAGCCAACATGACACAGGTACCATCCGGCAGCCTTGCCGTCGCCGCCATCCTCTTCAGCGCCGCGACACACGCAATCCGGCGAAAGCCCGGCACACTCTCCATGAACATCCTCGTCTTCGGCAAGCTAACACTCCTTCTCATCCTGATCCTGTGTGGCTACGTAGCATGGACAGGCAACCACGACGTGACACCAGTCCTGACACCCGAAACCCCGTCCATTGCTGCCCCGTCCGTTTCGGCACCGTCCGTTACCGAACCGACTATTGCAGCCCCGACCATCGCAGCCCTGGCGACCACGGTCATGTGGATTTCCCTCAGCTTCTCCGGATTCAATGCAGCGGTGTACGTTGCAGAAGAATCCAGCGTCAGATCCGTAAAACGCGCCATGATGGCCGGATGCACGCTGGTCGTCTTGCTCTACCTGGCTGCCAATGCCCTCTTCCTTTTCGCCGTGCCCGGTGACACCATTCGCGGTCACGAAGATGTCGCTGCGCGTACGGCAGCCCATCTCGGCGGCGCGACCTGGGAGTGGTGCGTCCGAATCACCATCTCGATCGCACTGCTGACCTCCGTATCATCCATGATGCTCGCCGGACCACGCGTCTATCACAAAATGGCAGTGGACGGATTATTACCACGCTGGTTTGCATTCGGCAGCGAAGTTCCGACGGGCGCCATTCTCTTTCAGGCAGCGTTCGCCATCGTCATCGTTTATCTCGCCGATCTGAAGGCCCTGCTGGATCAGCTGAGCTTCATGCTCTCACTCTGCTCGGCGTTCGCCGTCACCGGTATTCTGATACCCGGCAAACAACTGGAACAGGGACGGATCACCGTCACCGCCAAGCTGGCGGGCGCAACGTATGTGGCAGCGACGTTTGTCATCGCGGGTCTGTCGGCCTCGCACCAGCCACGAGCACTGATCATTGCAAGTATTGCCCTCGCCGTCGGCTTGCTGTTCTTCGTGATGATGATCAAGACGAATCCCGCATCCTCACATACAGCCCCTCATGGCGATGAGCAACGTCGGTAGTGGGTACATGCGAATACAGGACCGCGACAACAAAAAAAACCGCGCCGTGCTCGGTCGAGCACAACGCGGCGAGTCATTGCAATCATCCTTAGCATTCGTGGCTAGAAGCCGGCGAAGGTAGCCGACTGGCTGTCCGCTACAAAGTAGTAGAACAGACCGGTGTTGTCGGAACCGGTAACAGCAACCGCGGTGAGATCGATCTTGTAAGCCGCAATATCCGCGCTGGTGTTGCTGCCCTGGAAGTCACTCATGCCGTCGCCGTCCATATCCGTTCGCGTTCCTGTGCGATCGAGGATCGATTCCGGAAGCGTAAGATTGATTGTACCACTGGTGTAGGTCACCGGAACCTCCGTTGTCAGCACGCTACCGATCTGCTGACCACTCGCGTCATAGTAGAAGACATCGAAGCGCCAGTTCATGGTTCCCTTGATGATACCGCTGCTGCTGCTTACATCGAACTGAGGCGGCAGCGATTCGAAAACAACGTCACCCATGGTCGACGAGTCCGGCCAAACGATCGGATTGGCTGGGTGACCGACGCCGTTCACATCATTGTTGTCGATGGTGTGAGCCGTGGTCGACGTTGTGATGGTGAGGGCGATGCCCGGCGTACGGAACGAGAAGAGGCTGCTGGCCGGTGAGAATTTCTCGATCGTCGTCGTTCCGTCGGTGTATGTCACTTTCAAGCGGTAGTAATCGATCTTGTTCGACGTCGGGATACCGGAGCCGGCGAGATCCCAGTTGAGTGGGACGCTCTTGCCCGATTCGACGTAGGATGAGAACGTCGATGCCAGGGTGGCATCGGCATCCGGCGCCTGGACCCAGACCTGCCAAAGGTTCGAGCCCGCCGTTTCGCGGTAGAGTGCGCCGGTCCAGTTGGAACCGTGCGTGGGGTAGCTGACATAACCGGCGATTCCCGGCGCGATGGTCCAATCGGTGGCCGTGGTGCTGAATCCGAATCGGTGCCAGCCCGGGACATCGACGGCTTCGACGCTTTGAACCGTGAAACCGGCCGGTGTATCGGCTGGGTTCTCCATCCAACCGACGGTCACCACGGCGCTGTCGTTGTGCGTGAACAGCGACGTCGGCGGCGGAATCAACTGATCGATGTCGAGTTTCAGGTTGTTGAACACGAATGCGCCGCCAATGGTATCACCGGTACCGGTCACATCCGGTTTGGTGGCCGGCACGTCGTCATCGACGAGGTCGATGATGCCGTCGCCGTCCTTGTCTGCATCGAAAATAGCCGGGATGCCATCGCCGTCGGCATCGATATCGTCGGTTTCGACGTCAACCGCTTCGGTGTCTTCGGTCAGCCCGGGGATCTGCGTTTTGCGGGTGAGCCCAAGCGGCATGTCGTCTTCGTCGGTATCGAGAGGAGCACCGACGCCGGTGAACGGACCGGCCTCAACACTGACCAGCGAGTCATCGTAGGTGAGTTCAAGCGTTTCGGATGGCTGGGTTCCCTGACCTTCTTCTTCCGCATTTTCAGAGATCACCGGTGCCGCAAAGCGACCGTCTTCGACGAGCGCGATGTGGTAGTCCATATCTTCGGTGAGTGTCACTTCAAAGGCACCCTGCTCATCGATTTCCACGACGTTCTCGCCGCCTTCGGTATCCATGAAGATGAGTTGCGCTTCTTCGGGCGCGTTTTCGATTGTTCCGGCGACGGTCGTTTCGCCAATCACCTGGGATGCCAGGGTGTTCTTGGCCTGTGAATCACTGGTAGAACTCGGCAGGCGCAGTCGTGCAAATTTGCCGGTGGAGGTGTCCGTAGTGTCCGACGTGTCGTCACCGGTGTCATCTCCCGTGTCGTCACCGGTGGAATCATCCGAGGTGCTGTCGTCACCGGTTGTTCCATCATCTGAGCCATCATCTGAGGTTGTGTCGTCGTTGCCGGTGTCGGTACCATCACCGTTGCTGCCATCACCACCGTCGGTCGAATCGGTACCGTCCGTTGTTCCGTCACCACCGTCGCCGGTTTCACCGGTGGTATCGTCACCGGTATCGGTCGGGGCTACGGTGCATGCCGTCATTGTGGCACTTACAAAGCAGATGCTGAGCAGCAAGCAGCTCAGTCTTTTCCAATCCACGCTACGCAAAAGATCATTCATTTCTTGAAGCTCCATAGTTGACGCGAATCTATGCAATCGACTGCGCAATCGGAAAGTGGTGCTACAGGCGTGAGCTTTTATTGTGTGAATGTAGTGGGATTCGAAGGTCCCAGAATCTTCCATTGGAACATCCGAGAATACGCGGCGTTTCGCTATCCGGAATCCGTGTTCGGCTGCCATGAAGATCGTTGTTTCAGATCAACCTGATCAACGGGCGTCGTGAATTGCGACCGATGTGCCCGAGTTGCCCGGTTTGATCCAACCCACCAGGAGTAAGGCGGTCCATCCCCAGGCGGACAGGAGCAAGAGCAAGCCGGTCAGCAGCGGCACGAGCGCGATCGGTTCGAATGAGAATCGTGACTTTCCGGCGAATGTCTGCAGCACAGCGAACAACGTCAGCAGCAACAGCCCGAGCGAGACCATCCATGTAACCGTGTACCGTCGACTCTCCGGGACGTTTCGCCACTGCATCAGCCAGCTTCCTGCCAGCAAGAATTGCAATGCATGCATCGGCATGCCATGGACGAATTTGAGTACGCCGGCTTCACCGAACGTACCGGGTGGAAGACCGGCTTTGACGCGTGCCGTGCCATAGAATGACATCCAGATGCCGAACAGGCATGAAAGAAGCAGCATGACCATGCCGACGCGGATGGACAGTATCCGATCGAGGCCGACGTCCGGCGTTGGCGCTTTGCTTCGGCACGACAGGCCTGTCCACACGGCGACCACCATGGTCAGTATGATTGCCAGTAAATCGATCGCATAGTGGACGGTGGTATCGAACGCGGTCGACGTGTTGAAATGAGAAGGTACGCCGCGCCATGCCTGGATCGTGATGAGTCCAACCTCGATGACTGCCGCCGAGGCGAACAGTTGGGCCGCCAATCGGATGTGACCAATGGTTGCAGATCGTGATCGAATATAGTTTGCGACCGGCACCAGCGACAGGGCTGTGACACCTGTGGCGAGGCCGAACAGCATGGGTTTGCGCAGTGATTCGGGACCACTCCAATCATCAGCGTTGAGCCATCCGATGATGGCATGAATCAGTCCGCTGGCGACCAGCACCACGCCTGCTGCGATCAGCCAGGACTCACCGGTCGTTTGTTCTGATTTCGGCACGTCAGGATTGGTTGGTGATGGGACATTCATGGTTGCGTGGTACCATGACACACACGGTGCCGTCAGTGCATTCGTTTGAGGCGAATCGGTCCCTTGGCGCGGGACGGATCAACCGTTTGACCGCCCTGGGTGATGACAATTTTGCCTTTCGCGCAGAGTCGTCTTGCGGCGCGACGGACTTCCTCCATCATGCCGCGCCATACAGTTTCATCGTCACCTGCGATTCGTCTCGCCACTTCGCTCGGGCATACGGATGATTGTGCTGACCTTTTGTTGAGCAATTCCAAGATGGCTACTTCCAGTTCTTCGTGACGGGATTCTGATTTGCTACGGCGGCAGGCGTCGGAGCAGTACTTCACGCTATCCCAGCTGTTGGCCCATTTGCGTCGCCAGGTTATTTCGCGGCCGCAGGATGCGCAGATCTTGGTTTTTGGATGGGTTGCTTTTTGGGGCACCATTCACTCCTCAGCACCAGCACTGCCTGATCGCCCGTCGGACGTTTTCCGATGGGCGGCGAGCTTGTAAGACTGTAGCGCGTTGGGGCTGAATCGACGACCGAAGCGTGTCAGTCGCCGGGAGCCAGATTAGCCACGCATGCGTTGATGGCTGCGGCGACGAAATGACAGACCGTTTCGCTGCTGGGATCGGCGGCAAAATCCGATAAGGGCAGGGTTCCGAGTGGCATGGCGCCGCCGGTCGCTCTCCATGCGCCGTGTGGCAGGATCGGCCATGCATCACCCACGCCTTCCCCTGTTTTGTGCCATGGTCCGACGTACCAATACCCTTCATCGACTGTTCCGTCGGGTGGTGAGAACCCGACGCCGACGGTCGCCAGCATTTGTCCGTATTCGTCTTTTTTGACGATCGAGAGTGCGGCGTGATCGAAATGGTGAGGCCAACACCGCTGTTCACCGGCATCGGTCAGAAGCGGGACCAGTTTCTGCAGGACGTTGTCCGCGTTCCAGTAGTGGTGGCAGAGGTCGCGGAGTGCATCGGCGTGTTCGTTGTTGAACTTTTCGCCGGAGGCGATCGGATGCTCGGGGAGGTCGGGCGCGGGCGTTGCGGGTTGCCGGCGCGGGCCACCGACTTCGGTTGCCGCGTTTTCGAGCCACGCGTTGGCTTGGGCCAGAGTCTGACCGTTCAGCTCGGTCTTTGCGATGGATTCTCCGGATGATGCGATCAGGTGCAGTGACAGGTCCGGCAGGGATAAGAATCCTTGAAACGGACGTTCCGTCACGGCCATGTGGCTGGTAAAGCCCGTGTGTTTATCGTTAGCGATCCATCCCAAGTTACTGTGCGAATCATCGGTTTGAGGTGTTGACCAGGACTTGCCGACTTCGCTCACAACTTGTGCGGCGTAGTGTGCCTGGCGCCAGGCTTCGGTCAGGTGGCCTGGATTCCCGGCGGCGTGCCAGATCTCCGGTGTGATGTCTGCGCTGGTGAGAGTTTTCACAGTTCTTACCCTTTGTTTAACGACGGCTTGAAGATTGTCAGTTCCCTGTCACTCGTGTTGTGAAGTCAGCGTTTTTGCGTTGTGCACAAGGCATGGCGTCAGCGAACGCCCGCGTATTCGATTCCTGCCAGTTTGGCTGTGTTTTCCTGCCAGCTAGTCAGATCATTTGCTGTGAAATCAGCAAGTCGGTTGTGGCCGCAGGCACGTGCGAGCACACACATGAGGTGTGTCGCGGCCTCGAAGAAGTTCTTCAGTCGTTTCGCGGATTCCTGCACGATGAGTCGTGATCTCAGGTCTTCCCTCTGCGTTGCAATGCCGACCGGGCAGTTGTTGGTGTGGCATGCGCGCATGCCGAGGCAGCCGATGGCCTGGATGGCGGCGTTGGAGACGGCGATGGCGTCGGCACCGAGTGCCATGGCTTTGACGAAATCGGCCGGGACCCGAAGTCCGCCCGTCACCACCAGTGTTGTGTCGGGGCTTACCTTCGCCAGGTGCCGCTTGGCTCTTGCAAGTGCAGGAATGGTCGGTACGGAGATGTGGTCTCGGAAGAGGAGCGGTGCGGCCCCGGTTCCCCCGCCACGTCCATCGAGGATGATGTAGTCGGCCGAAGCTTCCAGCGCAAAGTCGATGTCCTTCTCTACATGCTGGGCAGAGAGTTTGAAACCGATCGGAATACCGCCGGTCGCTGTGCGAACTTCATCGGACAGTGTTTTGAAGTCTGCTGCGGTGTGAAGATCGGGGAACGTTGCCGGGCTGATGGCGGGCGTTCCCGGTTCGAGGCCACGAACAGCGGCGATGGTCTCATCGACTTTGTGACCGGGAAGGTGTCCACCGGTACCGGTCTTGGCGCCTTGTCCGCCTTTGAAGTGAAACGCCTGGCATTTGGCAACCTTGTCCATCGTAAATCCGAAACGGGCGCTAGCGAGTTCATAAAAATAGCGACTATTGGCTTCCTGTTCTTCGGGGAGCATCCCCCCCTCTCCGGAGCAGATACCGGTTCCTGCCATTTCTGCGCCTTGGGAGAGTGCAAGCTTGGCTTCTTTTGAGAGTGCACCGAAGCTCATGTCGCTGACGAAGAGTGGGATATCGAGGTTGAGCGGTTTGTCTGCGCGTGGGCCGATGACAACGCTGGTGTCGACATGTGCTTCGTCCAACAGCGGCTTGCGCGCGACCTGCGCGGTCAAGACCTGAATGTCATCCCAATTCGGCAGATCCTGCCGTGGTACGCCCATGGCTGACGATGGGCCGTGATGACCGAACTTGTCGAGTCCGTTTTTCGCGAGTTCCTGGATCAGACCATTGTGTGGCTCTTCTTCGGTACCGTGTGCGTCCTGGAAGTTTCCGAGGTACTCATCTCGACGGTAGGGTTGCGGGTTATCGACTGCCCATTCACGGACTTCGTCTTCATCGACGAGCACGCTCATGGTGCCATCAACCTCTTCGATCCACGTATTGAATTTGTGTAGTTTCTCGGCGGGATTGTATTCGCTGACTCCGGTATCGAATCGATAGTCCCAGCCATGGACACCACAGATGAGGTTGTGCCCTTCGACAGAGCCGTCGGACATGAGCGCTCCTCGATGGAGGCACCTTCCGTAGAGCACAGACACCTGTTCCTGTCCGTCTGCGGTGTATCGTGTGATGACAAGATCGACATCGGCGACCAGTGCATAGGCCGGCTTTCGATCAGCGAGTTCATTCCATGTTGCAACGACCGTTTTGTTCACGATTCACTCCTGTCATCATACCTGGTGCTGGTGATTCCGGTTCCGGCACGTTTCAGCGTACGCGTTGTCCGCATGATGTGCATCCTACTTCGGGAATTTACTTTTTCGAGGGTCTCCGTCGTTCGGCACGGGTGAACCTTTCATTTGCCTTGTGCTTACCTTGCAGTCCGGCGGGATTCGAATGACCGAATCCTCGGGTTCGTTGTCCTCTGATTTAATAACGTCAGGGGCGATCGGTGGAATCTCGGGATTGACCGATCATGGGTCTGGATGCCGCTATTTGATGCCCCGCAGCTTGGGTTGGTTTCGCGGCCTTGCGGTTACGGTCGTCTCGGGCGTTTGATTGCGGGAGGATTCGAGGCGCGGTGATTTGGGCGATTTTCAATGTATCGATGATGGCTGACGAACGAGATTGGATTACAGGGGGCAGTTCCTTGACCTGCCCCATTGACCTGCTGAAAACCGCCGGGCCGCCCTTTCGGCCCCCGGGCCCGGCGATTCTCATGTTCGCTGGTCTTGCCTAGAGCAGTTTCAATCCAAGCGTAGCGTCTTGGCGATTCCTAGGAGCCGTTTCG
>JBMYUM010000025.1:0-18268 GCA_049605375.1 Phycisphaerae bacterium
GCCGTATTTCACCCCGATGGAAACACCCTCGACCCCGGCTGTGGAGCGAATGTAATGTTCCACACCTTTGAATCGCTCGGTACTGAACTGCGATTCATAGCATCGGATGGCCTCGATCTTCTGCTCCATGGTTTCCGAAATGTCCACGACAAATCGAGTCGGGAAATGAGCGATTTCGGCCGCAGACGGCACCGGGCGATAGACCAGGTGGTCAATGCGGAACGGTTCGGTGTCATCGAAGCGATCATTCCACTTGGTCAGCTGGGAGTAGAATCGAGAAGCCTCTGCGATCAGCTGTGCCTGGTAATGATCGGGCGATGCGGCGACCGTACGACCGTACATGGTGATCACGACCTTTGGTTTGTATTTTCGTAACATCGTGGCGACTTTGTACCGATTTTCGGGGCAGTCCATCAGCGTGCGATTGGTGATACCCAGCATCTCACAGACTTGAACGCCGAGGATGTCGGCGGCCTTTTCCATCTCCTTCATGCGGACTTCGGGCGTCCCCCTCGGGGTTGGTTCACCATTGGTCATGTGGATCAGCCCGACGCGGTAACCCTGCTTAACGAGCTTGGCAACGGTTCCACCCATGCTGATTTCGATATCGTCGGGGTGGGGTGCAGTAAATATGACGTCGAGTGTCTGTGCCATACGAGCTTTCTCACGAGGGGTTTGTTTCGCGCCGTGTGTCGTTGAAGGGCGACCACATTCGAATGGTCGGGGTCTTCAAGTTGTCGCCTAGTTGGTTGTAAGTCTTTTTATTGTATTGGTTTACGTTGGTTCGGGGTGGTTGGGCCGGGCAGGGCGAATCCTTCCACCGCTTCATGTCTCATCATAGCACTCGGTCGGCGGTCAGCAATTATCGGCGGTTGCGGAAACCGTCCGGCTGTCTCGTTGTCGGGCGCTTGGGGGCTTGTTGTAGCCCTGGAGCCGTCCATCCTGTAAAAAAAGAGCATGGCAAGAAGTGAAATACAGCCGAAGGACCGCCCCGCCGTCGAAGACTTCGTTCGCGACCACTGGGGTTCCAATCGCGTCATGAGCCGCGGACGCTGTTTCTATCCCCATGAGCAGCAAGGCTTTATCGAGCGAATGAACGGCGATATCGTCGGATTGCTGACGTTCCATGTCGAAGCGGCGTGCATGGAGATTCTGACGTTGAACTCCACGCTCGAAGGCCGGGGAATTGGTTCATCCCTGATGCTGAGCGCGATCGAATCGGCACGAAAGCAAGATTGCAACCAGGTGTGGTTGACCACGACCAATGACAATCTTCGCGGCATTGGCTTCTACCAGCGACTGGGATTTCGAATGGTAGAGATTAATGTCGGGGCCGTCGACGAAGCTCGAAAAATCAAACCGGAGATTCCGACGATCGGTCATCGTGGCGTTCCCATCCATGATGAGATCGTGATGGAGTTGCTTCTCCAGCCTTATCTCAATCCAGCCTGATTCCGTTGTCGGGGTTGCATTGTCATGACATGCCCGACAGATCGCCACGCCTTTGCTGTGCCGGTTCCTGCGTCGCGGCATCCATCAATTCTGATCGTGGCGAATTGGTTTCCTTGGAAGTCGAACGCGCTTTGACAAGCCTCCGATCGTTCAGAAGTTCGATCAGCGGGCGCATCTGCGAAGTACTTATCAGTTGCTCAAGGCGCGGTAGCAGGCGTTTTGTTCCCTGGCTATGCATCCATCGCTTCAGCTTCGTTGTGTTGCTGAACTGACCAACCAGCGCCATCGCTTCGCTGCTGATCTTGCAGGTGCCGTCGCGGCTCAACTCAACATCGAGTTCCCACGGGTGAATATTCATGACGGCCGGAATGCGCAGGGCGTTGTGCTGTGCGAGCGCCCATTGACTGATGCATGTCGGATAGAGGCGAAGGTACCCACCCGTGAGCGCGGGAATCTTCCGTGGTCCCAGGTCGAGTACGGGAAGGGGGAACTCCCACAGGCCAATTGTTGAACCGTCATCATGGCGTAACTCGTGTGGTTCGCGTGGGGTTCCCGGCCATCCGTAGCGGCCGTGTGGAGAACGGACGGGATAGATGCTGGAGTCGTAGCTGAATCCAACTTCGGCAAGGACAGGTAGTGCCCAGGCGGTAGCGGGAGTGATGGAGTATGCCGGTGCTCGATAGCCCTCGATAGGTTGGCCGGTTACGTCTTGCAGGTAGCGTCGGGCATCCAGGACGTCGCGATGAAACGAACGCGGTTCGAGTTGGCTGACGACATCATGGTTCCATCCGTGGCAGGCGACTTCGTGGTTGCTGTCGGCGATCGTCTTGATGAGCTTGGGGTGACGGCGCGCGGCGTCGCCAAGGACGAAGAATGTCGCGCGGAGGTTCCACCGATCCAGGCGTTCCAGCAGATCGGACATGCATTGTTCGAGCCGTGTCGGCAGTCGCTCCCAGCTGGCTTTCGGAATGTTGAGGTTATGCGCATGGAACCAGGCCTCAACATCGCAGGTGAATGCATGTGTCACGGGTGTATCAGGCTTGGTGGTCGTATGGTCCATCACATTGCTGGTGTTCGGTGATACCGATAATATGGGGAACGGCTCCGGTTGTGCTTCGGCGAATTTTCGGCGCGACCGGAGATGGATTTTCGAATCTTCGGGTAGATCGACCCGTTTTTACGTAACGTTTTGAAAAAAAAGCACTTGCGGCCAGGGCGGCTAGCCGTGGCCACACGGGAACCGGGCGTGGGACATGGACTTGGCATGATGCCGTGGCGTTGCTGCGGGGAACTGTCCGTGGATGTGCTCAATCCGGACATCCTATAGTGTTTCAAAGGGACGCCACATCTGCAGGTCCCTCAGAAAGGTTGAATCAATATGCACGACGCCCTGGAGGCGATGGAATCGAAGGAAGACTGGCGTAAGGGGCGATCTGAGGCCATCCGTCAGTTTCTTGAAACGTACGCACCGTCAGATAACGAAGACCTGCTCTTTCAGATGATGGTGACGGTCTGTCGCCTGGCGGCTGACGATGCGGACCGCGGAGATCTGAAGATCCTGAACTCGGCGCTGAAAGAGCTTCGTTATGCGTTCAAGGTTTTCGCGCCATACAAAGAGATTCCCAAGGTCAGCATATTTGGTTCTGCCCGAACAGCGCCGGACCATCCGCAGTACATCGAGGCGATGCGATTCGCTGAACAGATTGAGCGGGAAGGCTGGATGGTGATTACGGGCGCCGGTGGCGGCATCATGCAGGCCGGCCATCGTGGTGCCACACGTGGTGCAAGCTTTGGGGTTGCGATCAGCCTGCCTTTTGAACAGCAGACCAACGAGGTCATCGCCGACGATCCGAAGCTGGTGAACTTCAAGTACTTCTTCACGCGTAAGTTGGTCTTTGTGAAGGAAGCTCGTGCGATTGTGCTCTTTCCCGGCGGCGTCGGTACGCAGGATGAAGGGTTTGAAGCGTTGACGCTGATTCAGACGTTGAAGGCGTCGCTCGTGCCGATCGTGATGTGTGACGAACCGGGTGGGACATACTGGTCTCATTGGGAGAAGTATGTCCGTGACGAGTTGCTTCGAAACGGCATGATCGATGAATCCGATCTTCGACTGTTTCATATAACGGATCGGGCTGAAGATGCGGTCCGAGAAGTTGTGCGTTTTTACCGCAACTATCACTCCTCCCGTTATGTCGATGATCGATTTGTCATGCGTCTGCGACAGCCGCTTGACGATGCGATGCTTGAAAAGATCAACCAGGATTTCGCCGACATCATTGTGGAAGGTCGAATGGAACAGAGTCCAGGACCGCTCGAGGGTGAGGATGGAATTTATCCGGACCTTGCGCGGTTGCACTTTGTGTTCGATCGGCGATCCGCTGGACGACTGCGCATCATGATTGATGAGATCAACGATCAACCATCGTAGGTATCGTTGGCTTCGGCGGTTTTGATTCTGAATGACTGTGGTGCTCAGCGCAGCCAACTGCCTGTCACGCGGCTGTGCGCCCGTTCAGCCAACATGACGTGACGAATACAACGTGAGGAGACCAGGATGACTGACGACGCCCATCTGCCATCACCCGAACCTGTCGATCCTAACGCCTCCTCTTCGGCCCAGAGCGACGCAGACGTGCAGGCGGTCGAGCAACTGGCGCAGGCACATCACCGGATTCGCACCGAACTTTCCAAGATCATCGTGGGGCAAGAGGCGGTGATCGATGAGCTGTTGATCGCGCTCTTCGCCGGCGGGCATTGCATCCTGGAAGGCGTGCCCGGCCTTGCCAAGACCATGATGATCAGCTCGCTTTCGCAGCTGTTGTCGCTGAGCTTTTCCCGCATTCAGTTTACACCCGACCTCATGCCGTCAGACATCACCGGCACCGAGGTGATCGAAGAAGATCGCGGTACTGGTTCACGATCGCTGCGTTTTGTGAATGGTCCTATTTTCGCAAACGTTGTGTTGGCGGACGAGATCAACCGAACACCTCCCAAAACGCAGTCCGCGCTGCTGGAAGCCATGCAGGAAAATCAGGTGACTGCGGCCGGTTTCCCGCACAAGCTGCCTCGTCCGTTTTTCGTGTTGGCGACACAGAATCCGATCGAACAGGAGGGTACCTATCCTCTTCCCGAGGCTCAGCTCGACCGCTTTATCTTCAAAATTCTTGTGGACTACCCAACTGAGGACGAGGAATTCCAGATCGTTCGGATGACCACTTCGTCACAGGACGTGAAACTGGAACGTTCGCTGACGGCCAAAGAAATCCTGGCTCTGCAGGCAGCCGTCCGACGCGTTCCTTGCGCCGATCACATCGTTCGCTATGCCATGCGGCTGGTCCGCGCGACGCGCGTCGGTCGTGGTGAAACGCCTGATTTCGTATCCGATTACGTTGCGTGGGGCGCCGGTCCTCGTGCCTCTCAGCAGTTGGTGATGGCCGGCAAGGCGCGTGCGGTTCTTCAGGGGCGGTTCTACGTATCCTCGGAGGACATTGATCGCGTGGCGTATCCAGTCCTGCGGCATCGAATCCTGATGAACTTCAATGCGGAGGCCGACGGCTTGCGCAGTGACGACATCATTGCCAAGCTGCTTGCGTCAACGTCGGCGGACCCATCTTCCAAGCTTGACCCGGCGCTGGCTGGTCGCGTTTTCAGTCGAGACGGCGACGAAGGCTAGCGGCGTTGCGACCTCTGGTCGCTTTGAGGGTTGCTCAGCCCTCATCTTTCACGTGATCGGGAGCGACGTATGGCTCGCAAAGATCAGGACTACCGCAAATACCTGTCACCGAATGTGCTCGGCGCAGTCAAAGGGCTGGAGTTGCGGGCCAGGCTGATCGTAGAGGGCTTTCTCGGTGGCATGCACCACAGTCCTCACCATGGTCTTTCCGTAGAATTTGCTGACCATCGTGTCTATTCGCAGGGCGATGATATTCGCCATCTCGACTGGAAGGTCTACGGCAAGACTGACAAATACTACGTGAAGGAGTACGAGCAGGAGACAAACCTCTCCATCGTCTTAGCTGTCGACGCCAGTGACTCCATGCGCTTTCAGGGAGATAAGGCCGGACTCAGTAAGTATGAGTACGCTGTCTCCCTTGCGTCAGCCATCGCTTTTCTGGGGCTTGCCCAACACGACTCCGTCGGACTGGTGACGTTCGACTCCAAAATTCGTGGTCTGATCAAGCCAAGCAACAACAGTGCGCAATGGCGAGCGATTCTTCGCGAGCTCGATCAACCGACGGGTAGTGAAAAGACATCGCTGGGTACGGTGATGGATGAACTCGCCGAACGGCTGTCTCGCCGAACCCTTGTCATTCTGATCAGCGATCTCTTCGACGAAGCTGATGTTGTGATCCGTGGTTTGCAGCGATTGCGTTTTCGCCATCATGACTTGATTGTCTGGAATGTCTGGGACGATGACGAGCTGAATTTTTCTATTCGTGGACCGACATTGTTTGAGGGCATGGAGGATGGCGGTCACTTGCAGGCTGATCCGGATTCACTGCGGAGTGGATATCTTCAGCAGGTTGAGCGCTTCCTTCACGCAATCCGTAAAGAATGTGCGCGAATTCAAGTTGATTACCACTTGATGAATACCAGCAAGGCGCTTGATGTGGCGTTGGCGACCTATCTGGCAACGCGAAGCGGACGCCTTCGTCAGCGGTCGGCCCGCGTGATGGGGAGCGGTTGATCTGATGCAATTGCTGCTTGCCCAATTACCTGTTGTGCACCCTGGTCTGGCGCTCGCCGCTCTGGCGACGGGGCTCCTGCCGATCATCATACATTTGCTGAACCGCCGACGTCATCGTCGTGTTCCGTGGGCCGCGATGCGCTTCCTGTTTGCCGCCAAGAAACAGGACGCTCGGCGCGTCTGGATGGAACAGTGGTTGCTCCTGCTTCTTCGCCTGGTACTGATCGTGTTCTTCGGTCTTGCTATTGCTCGACCATTCCTGCCCTCGCAGGCGGGATTGCTTACGCAGGCAACGCGTACGCATCGCGTTCTGATTCTCGACAATTCACTATCCATGCTCGCGAATGATGGCGAAGGTGAAACACGATTTGAGCAGGCGCTGAATTTCACGCTGGATTGGCTCGACGAACTTCCACGATCGGACGCCGTCAGTGTCATTACGACGGCCTACCCAGCGACCGCGGTGATTGACTTTGCGGCTTTTGATCGGCGACTGGTCCGGGAAGCGTTGGTTTCTCTCGCGTGCACACAACGCCGGGCCGACATCGCGGGGGCGGTCGACATTGCACGGCACGTCCTGGATGAGTCGCCTGCTCTCGACGTGAACCGAGTCGTACAGGTGGTGTCGGATTTCTCTCAAGGAACATGGTCAGGCGGCGCTTCGACGGAAGCAGCGTCTTCTGCTGGGGCGTCCATGGGATCGAGCGAACAAGACGCGCTCGACATCACGGATGATTCTATTGCGTCACCTTCGTTTGCAGCGTTACGGAAGCTGGCGGACGGATTGTCGCAACCCGCTCGCAATCTTCTGCTCACTCGGGTGAATCACACTGACGTGAAAAATGTTGGCATCACATCCATTCGATGTGACCAGCCTATCCTCGGAAGTCGTCTGCCGGTTCGCGTCGATGTCGAAATCGGCAACTTTTCAGATTCGACCGCCCGAGATCTTGTTCTTCAACTTCGTCGGGGGCCGGAAGTCGTACGACGACTGCCCATGGAAGCGATACGCGCTGGCGAAACGGCGGTTGTCGCGGCCTCTTTGTTTCTCCCGGATGCCGGTACGCATCTGATTGAAGCGCGGCTGGTGGGTACCACCGATGACGCCCTGTCGGTGGATGATGTCAGATACCTGTCACTTGAAGTAAGGGAGTCCTTGCCGTTGCTTCTTGTCGACGGGCAATCACAGTCATCCATTTTGCAAGGTGCGGCCGGCTACTTGGCGGCTGCGCTGTCTCCGCAGTTGCTGCGAGATTCATCAATGGGTGACGTTGAGAGTGGACGCCCGCGGTTTGATGGTAACCGTGATGGTATGGATGAAACGTCTTTCATGGCACCTCGCGTTATTGGTCCACTGGAGCTGTCTGACGAGGTGCTCAGAGATTATGCGGTGATCGGGCTTTGTGATGTGCGAAGCCTGCCACCGGAGTCGTGGATCGCACTTCGCCAGTTTGTTGAGCAGGGTGGCGGTTTGTTTATCAGTGCCGGGCCGCGAATGGACGTGGATCACTTCAACGAATTTGCCGGTCGACTGGGACAGGCGTTGTTGTCAGTCGATTTAGAGTTCCCCGCCGATGCCGAACAGGAAATCACCGGTCTCTCAAGCGAGTCGCTCGATCACGGTGTTGCTTCGCCTTTCGCCGGGTACACCTCCAGTGGTTTGTTTCTTGCACAGATTGAGAAGTACCTGTCTGTGCGTCAGCCGGTTCCGGGAAGTGAGGTAGCTCTGCGTTTTCGCAATGGCGATCCTGCGATGATCGAGCGGTCGATCGGCCGCGGGCGAGTGCTGGCGTTCCTATCAACGATCAACATGGAATGGGGCAATCTTCCGGCGAAGGGTGATTTTGTCTCTTTGATGGTTTCGACGTTCTCGTATCTGTCACCGCAACGTGGACAGGATCGCAATATCGAGGTTGGTTTCCCCTTGCGAGAGCAGCTTACGCCGGCAGAGAGTTCCATGTCGTTGTCGGTGCGCGAACCCGGTGGCCAGACGGTATCGGCACGGTTGAAGCAAGGCGAGTCCGGGCTTGAACTTCTGTTTGCAGAAACAGGCCAGAGTGGTGGCTATGGTGCGCTGGTTGGCACCGACATCACCTGGTTTGCCGTGAACGGAGCTTCTTCTGAGTCGGATATTCGCATGGTTCCCCGTTCCCGCGTCATGGCATCCCTGGACGGTCGTGGGTTGTTTCAAGATCGCCCCGATCGTGAAGCCGTCAGCGTTGGGCGCGCGGGGGAACTCTCCTTCGCGATGATGTTGCTTGTGCTGGGTTTGCTTCCGTTGGAAATGTGGGCGGGATATTACTTTGGCTCGCGGCGTGCTGCCTGATTGACAACCGTCAGCCCGTCGTTTGTTCTGATGTTGCTGGAGCTGAATTTGGTTTCGATGTTGGAATGGTTACTGGGACTCGAAGGAATTCGTCTTGGACAGGATTCCCCGGTATACCTGCGCTTTGCCTCGCCCTGGCCCGGTTGGCTCCTGTTCGGCTTGGCATTGGTCGCATCGATTCTGATCATTCAAGTCTACCGTAAAGAACGTGCGCCAGTCATGCCCCGTTTGATGCTTGGCGTCTGTCGTGCCCTGTTGATCGCACTGGTTGTGATTGCGTTGTGCCGACCACGGCTGGTGCTGCAGCGCAACCGCGTCGAGCCGTCACAAGTCGTACTCTTGTTGGATTCGTCACGCAGCATGGCATCCGTGGATCGGTACGCCGACGATGCACTTGCCGAGCGCATCGCGCGTGGTGCTGGTTTGGCTGAGGATGGTTCTTCCTCGTTGACTTCACTGCGACGGCTTGATCTTGTGCGTCAGGCTTTACAGCAGAATGAGGATTCAGCCTTAACCCAGATTCTCGAAAGAAATCAGCTGAAGATCTGTCAGTTCAGTGATGGGCTGGATGGCTGCGTCAGTGCGAATGACATTGACGACTTGCCTTCACTTCGTCATGCCATTTCGGATTGGCAGGCAGATGGCGTTGCGTCCGACATGCCGTCCGCATTGAGCGAAATTCTCAAGGGTGCACGTGGTCGTCGCCTGGCGGCAATTGTTGTTGCGAGTGACGGGCAGATGACATCCACTGCTCAACTGGATGGTGTTCTCGAAGATGCGCAGGGACGGCACATTCCGATCATGCCCTTGCGAATCGGGTCGACGCTTGTGCCGATTGACGTGGAAGTGGGTCCTGCCAGAGTGGAGCCGCGCGTTTTCGTTCACGACCTGGTAGCCGTCGAAGTTGATATTGCGATTTCAGGTGCCGCCGAACCCTTGCCGTTGACCGTCAATTTACTCAACGAGGCGACCGGCGAAGTTGTGGCAACTGATGTCGTGGAATTGAGCGCCGACAACGGTGTTGTTCCGATCGAGTTGCGTACCAAGCCAGATCGACTTGGCAAACAGCGCTACGCGGTAGAGGTTGTGCCGATACCGAATGAGACGTCGCTGTCGAACAACCGGGTGACCGTCGGCTTTGAGGTGATGGATGATCAACTTGACGTCTTGTATGTCGAAGGTTATCCGCGGTACGAGTATCGCTACTTGAAGAACGCGTTGCTCCGTGAAAAGACGATCAATCTCAGCGTCCTGCTGCTTGAGGCGGACCGCCGATTCGTTCAGGAAGGCGTCGATCCGGTTCGAGCGTTTCCCGATTCTCCCGAGGCACTTCGCCAATATGATGTCTTGCTGTTTGGCGATGTCGACCCCCGTGAAGGTTGGATCAGCGATGCGCAGATGCGCATGGTCCTTGATTTCGTCAGCCATGGCGGCGGCGGATTCGCCCTGATCGCCGGTGAGCGCCATGCTCCACATCGTTTCGCTGGAACGCCCCTCGAAAAGTTGCTTCCGATTCGGATCGATCCATCATTCCTTGGCACATATCAAGGCGGCGTGGAGAGCGGTTTTCAAATGCAGTTGACAACGCAGGGGGCACACAGTCGTCAATTTCGGTATACCGCGACGGACGCTGATCGCGTCAACAAGGCTTCGATACAGGATGCCTCATCTGTGGCGCTTCCGGAAATCTACTGGTACGCGCGCGTCCTTGGTCCAAAGCCCGGTGCTTCCGTGCTCTCGGTGCATCCGGTCGTGAGAACGGCGCGAGAACAGATGCCGCTGCTTGTTTCCTCGCGTTACGGCGCGGGTAAGACGTTCTTTCAAGGAACGGACGATACATGGCGTTGGCGCCGGCATACCGGAGAGTTGTTCCACGATGCCTATTGGGTACAGCTCACGCGAGAATTGATGCAGGGACGCAATGCGTCCCGTGACAGTCGATTGGCATTCCGGACCGATCGGAGACTCTACAGTTATGGGCAGGCGGTTCGCGCTCAGCTGGAGTTTCGTGATGCCGGTCTGAGCGATATGCAACCGACGACGCTGGAAGTTGATGTGACAGGCGTGCCCGTCGATGGTGACTTGGAATCCGAAAGCGCAGTCGCTGCGTCACCTGTTCTTGATCGCTTTGAACTGCAGCGTGTTGGGCAAGGGGCTTCGTTGTACGAGGGCGTATACCTTCCGGCAGCAACCGGGGACTTCGTCCTGCGTGTTGCGTCGCTCATGACGGAGGGCGACGACGCACCTCTGGCGACCGGTATTCGTGTATCGGAACCCAATCTCGAAGCGCGCCGTCCGGAAGCCGATCATGTCGCGCTGCAGCAGTTGGCACAGGCAACAAGAGGATCAGTTATCGAAATGGATCAGCTATCGGAAGCGCTGCGATCCATCCCGAATCGAAGTGTTCAGATTCCTGATGATGTCGTTGAACCGCTTTGGGATTCTCGGCTCATGTTCATCCTCTTTGTGCTGCTGCTCGGTGCGGAATGGACGACGCGGAAGGCTTGGGGGCTGTTGTAAGAGAGTCGACAGTGGAACCTGACATGACCAGTCTCCATGAGCGGGTGGGCGGCAGCAGCTGGACACCGACGATTGCGAGGCCTTGAATCATAGAGGGCGTATTGGGCTACGTTCGAAAAATGTGTGCGATAGAACGTGAGATCTCGCGCACGCTGAACAGCGGCAGTAGGGAGTGAATCGGTTGAAAAGCCAGGGTCAACAGGCGAGTTCAAATCTGCTGGCACGACTGCAGGTCATGCGCGGCCGGATTCGTTGGCGCTTGGTCGTCTATGGCCTGCTAGCGGTGTTGGCCGGTGGGTATGCGGCTTTTCTAACTGTGCTTACCTTTGATTGGTGGCTTCGATTTCCGGGTTGGCTCCGGGTCTTTGTGACCGCGTTGTTCAGTGGCGGATTCATGGGGTCCTTCTATTACTGGATCCTTCGGCCTCTACAGGCACCGCTATCGCTCGAGGCGCTGGCTGGTCGGCTTGAACGTCACTTTCCCGAATTGCGAGATCGCCTCGTCAGTACAGTCAGTTTCTTACACGATCCTACCGACGCTTCGCCTGCGCTTGTGGATCGACTGGTTTCGAACACAGAACGTATTGTCTCGCGAACACCTTTGGAGACGGCACTGACGGTCAGGCCTCTGACTCGGAGCATTGTGGCGTTCTGCGTTGTTTCAGCACTGATGGCCGGTATCGTCTCGAGTCGCCCGCAGTGGATTCAGACCGGGCTTCAACGCTATCTCGATCCCTTCGGTCCGCATCGATGGCCTACGCGTGTTGAGATTACACCGTTGTCGTTCGATTCGGTTGTTCCGGTTGGCGAATCCGCCGCTGTCATGATGCGGATTACACGCGGAGAACATGAGAATCTGCGTGGCTTGCTTTACATGGAAGATACTGCGGGTCGCGTCAGTGTGCAGACGATGCAACGCGGTTCGAAGGGCGCCTTCGAGGCTACGATTGACGCCATCTCGGGCGATCTTCGCTACTGGTTTGTTGCCGGCGACGATTCCACGAAAGACGAGCCGTTCTCGATACGAGCCGTGCGTCGCCCCATCGTGTTGGCCGCGCGCGCAACCATCAGGCCGCCGGCGTATGCCAGTGATTCTGCCGATGTGGTCCGTGACTTCGGCGATGGTCCGGTGAGCGGGACGATTGGCGGCGTGGCGCGCATCGAGATTCAGGCCAGCAAAGCCATGCGAGGCGATGAAACTGCTGCGTCGACAACTGACGGTGAGGGATATCTGGAGGTGTCCCGCGCGGATGGTAGCCCGCGTCGCGTGCCGCTTACGATTGACCTGGGACGACCTGACCTTTTGACGGCTGAGATTCGGATCGAGGGGACCATCCAGTTCGGTGTGTCGTTGCGTGATACCGACGGTTTTGAAAACATTGGTGACGAAACGATGACACTTCTGGCGGTTCCCGATCAAGCCCCGGAGGTTGCTTTGCAGAGACCCGTGGGGTCGCTCGAAATGACGCCGTCAGGCCGAGTCGCGGTTGAGGGTTGGATCGAAGATGATTTCGGTCTGACGGATGCCTGGCTGGATGCGACGGTTGTCCGTAAGGAGGCTCAGCCAGTCTTGATGCCAACAGACGGCACGTCAACGAACGCCGAGAAGATTGCCGTGCCGCTTCGTGACCATTGGCAGGTCAACGCACGTTCACATCATGGTGGGGAACATCGTGATATCAATGCGCAACAGGTGACGGTTTCGCCTGATGGTGTACGCCAGGTCGGCATTGAATTTGACTGGTCTCTGAAAGAGCATGCGTTCCAACCGGGAGACGTGGTGACATTCTCACTTGTTGGCGTTGATAATTTTTCGCGACCTGAACAACAGGATGGGAATGCCGCGGAGACCGTACCGTCCGTTTGGGGTGATCGGCAGCTTGGCCGTTCGGGCAACCGGCGGATCATCATCATCTCCCCAACGGAGTTCGATACCCGACTGCGGGATGACGTCGTCCAACTCGAACGTCATCTTCAACGCGTCTTGCTGACCCAGCGAACACTTCGGGATGACACCGCCGGCTATCAGGATGTCATTCGTTCGGCAGATTCGATGACGACTACCGAGAGAGAGCAGCTGGCTTCCATTGGTTCGCGCCAGTCACGGGTGAGCAAGCGATTGTCGGAATTGGCTGAGCGATTCGAAGAGCTGGCATCACGAATGGAGCGCGCATCCGTCTCAACGGATGAGAATGTCACGGGCATGCGAGCGAATGCAGAGAGCCTGCGTAACCTGGCGCAGGCGGAGGCTGCGGAAGCCGCCGACAATGTCCGGAAGGTGTATGAGGGTGATGACGTTGGAGGTGTGCGCGAGCAGGCGCTCGATGATGCCTTGGAAAACCAGGACATCGTTTCCCTCGAAATCAATCGACTGATCAAGAAGATGTCGGAGTGGGGGAGTTACCGAACGCTGGTAACCAAAGCGCGTGACATGTTGCAGCGTCAGTCTGATCTACGTGTTCAAACTCAGTCGGCCGGCAAGGAAATGCTGGGGAAGACGGTTGATTCGTTAACTCTTGATGAGAAGGCGCGGCTGGGAACGCTCAAGCGTCAGCAAGTGCAACTGGGTGAAGAATTGACGCAACTGATGGACGGCATGAAGCGACTTTCTTCCACCGAGGCTGACAAAGATCCGTCCGGCGCCGAAGCGAGCGAGGATGCGCTTCGTGCGGCGAAGGCCCACGACGCTGAACGTCACGTGAAGGATGCTGCGGAAGCCGTCGAACAGAATCGAACGGCAGCAGCGACCGTGGCGCAGAAACGCGTCGAACGCGCCTTGCGAAAAACCCTGGCCGCGCTGGAGAAGAGAGAAACGCGCGAGCTGTTACGCCTGCAGAAGAAGTCGCGGGAAGCGCGAGAGCTCATTGAGCAGCTGCTCCAGGACCAGCGTGCTCTTCGTGATGCGACGAACGAGGCCGCATTGATGAGTGCATCACCAGACGAGACGGACGAGTTGGTGAACGAGCAGCGTCGATTGCACGGCAACGCGAATTCCGTAGCGATTACCCTGGCTCGGACCGATGCATTGCAGGATGCCGCACGTGCAATGGCGGCCATTGATGATCCGATGAGGCGCGCGACGTCTGCATTCGTTGATCAGCTGCTTGATGCTGCCGTCGTGGCACAGGACGAAGCCCTGGCTGTCCTGGAGGAAGTGTTGCAGCTGCTTCTCGCCGTTGAAGAGGAAGCCGAAAAGGAAGTCTTCCGTCAGACAATCGACCAGATCCGCGATGAGCTGACAATGCTCTCGAGTTCGCAGGCGGCGCTCAACGATCGTCTGGCCAAGCTTGTTACCTCCGTAGAGAAGCGGGGGCGTGTCAGCCGAACTGACGCGCGTGAGGCGACACGAATCGGTCGTGCCGAAAAAGACCTGCAGATCGCCCTCGAAGAGCTGTTGCCGGAACTCGGATCCGCGGAAGTGTACCAGTGGGCGTTGGAAAGAGTCCGTACATGGATGGCTGAAATCCACGGAGACCTCTCGAAGCGCGACGTACGCTATGAAATCGTTCGAAAAGGGGAGCGGATCGTTCAGCGCCTCGATCAACTGATCGCGGCCATTGATCAGACGCTGCAACTACCTGACCAGAGAGAATTTGATAACGGAGAATCGGGTGGCAGTAGCGGGCAAGGCGGTGCCGGTCAGAAGCCAGGTGCGGCGCTTCCTCCGGTTACCGAGTTATTGCTGATCAAATCTCTGCAGTTGGATATCAACGCGCGCACACAAACGCTCTATCAAGATCTGGATGGGAACGAGATCGCGGAGACACAATTGAGCGAACTCGGTGAAATCGCCAGCGACCAGGAAGATCTTCGAACGCTTGCAGAGAAAATCACGAATCGCGCAAAGGGTAACCAGCCATGATGAAAAACTTTGATTCAAATCGGCGCGTTGCCTGCGTGGCACGGGTGGTCTTTTCGATCGTTATGGTGGCATTGGTCGTTGCGCCCGGATCGGCGATCCGAGTCGAAGCCCAGCTTCCGGATCAGAAAAACAAGCGTCCGGAAGAGAAGACGAAGTCTCGAAGAGAGTTACCCCCGCTTCGCCCCAAACGCCAGGTGACCGACGAACCTACGACTGATGGTGATCAGAATAGCAAGGGGACGCGCGGGGAAGACAAAACCGACAAAGCCCGCAATGAAGAATCGGAAGCCGAGCGGCGTCTCCGAAAGCGGTTGGTTGATCAGGCGGTCAAGGGACGGGAAGAGAACGTCATGGACCGTATCATGGACTTGATGAAAGAGTCGGCGCAGCGCATCGACCTCGCGTTCGACCCCGGTAAGGAGACCCAACGGTACCAACGGGAAATCATTGAGCAACTTGACGCAGCCATCGATGAGGCCGCCTCACGCACGCGACGGTCAAACAACCAGTCCGGCGCGAAGGGCGAAAAACGCAAGATGAAGCAACCCCCGAAGAAGCAAGCAGGCAAGAAGAAGGGGAAGCAAACGTCTGACGGTGATGGTCGTGAGGGCAAAACGAATCCCGGTACGGTGAAGCAGGGAGACGGTTCCAAATCAGAACTCGAGTTTGATGCCCGCCTCGGTTGGGGGGCGTTGCCACCACGGGATCGTGATGAAGTCATTCAAGGATTCGGCGAAGAGTATCTGGAAGCCTATCGCCGATGGATCGAACGATACTACCGAGCGCTCCAGGAGGCGGGTGAATGATCAACAGTCTACAACCCCCTTGTCAATGGCGTTTGCTGACGGCGTTAGCTCTGCTGATCGGCAGCAGTACGATGGTGCCCTGTGCGGAAGCACAGCAAGGGCGAAAAGGATCGGCGACGCCGAACGACACCGAGATCACGCTCGACTCACGCCGCAGTGTGGAGCGAGGATTGCAGTGGCTTGCGAAACAACAGGCTGAAGATGGCTCATTTGGTTCACTCTCACACTACGGTCCGCATGTGGGAATCACGGGACTGGCTGGCCTTGCGTTCATGGCAGACGGCAACATGCCCGGACGTGGACGATACCAAAACGTTGTGTCGCGATGCACCGATTTTGTCATCTCTCACAGTTCGGAGGGCGGGCTCCTCGCGGCGGAGACCTCGCATGGACCGATGTACGGCCATGGTTTTGCAACGCTCTTTCTTGCCGAAGTCTATGGCATGACGCCACGTGCGGATGTCCGTGAGACGCTCCGCAAAGCGGTGAGGTTGATTGTGACCACGCAGAACGAACAAGGTGGTTGGCGATACCAACCCGTTCGGGCGGATGCCGACATTTCCGTAACGGTATGCCAGATCATGGCACTTCGTGCCGCGCGGAACGCGGGTATCTATGTCGACAAGGGCGTCGTTGATCGAGCGATTAAGTATGTTCGTAAGAGTCAGAATCCGGATGGCGGATTCAAATACATGCTGACCTCCGGCGGATCCGCATTCGCGCGATCCGGTGCGGGTGTTGCGGCATTGCAGTATGCGGGTGTATATGGCGGAGACGAAATCGAAAACGGACTCGCATATCTGAAGCGTTTCACCCCACCCAACGAACAGACGGTGGGGCACTATTTTTACGGTCACTACTATTCCGCACAGGCAATGTTCCTGGCTGGCGATCGTTACTGGGGAGACTGGTGGCCCCGCGTCCGTACGGAATTAGTCGACAAACAGTCCGCGGAGGGATTCTGGCGCGGGCAGGCCGGGCAGGAATATGGAACAGCAATGGCACTGATCATCCTGCAGCTTCCCAACCGTCTGTTACCGATTTTTCAACGGTGATCTCATGGCATTGATGATGCTCAAAAAACGTTTTACAGAACAAAGCCATTCGACCGCAACGCCGAGGTCTGTCGATCGGACGTGGCGGTCGATGCTGCCGGCACTTGTCATGACGTGCTTGATCGGGACGTTTGCGCGGGCGGACGTTTTGGTACAAACACTGAGTGGCTCAATGCGTGGTGAGATTGAGCGACTCTCTTTTGCCGAAGGCTTGAGACTCACTGACGACACCGGAAATCCGGTCGCAATCAAAACCGAAGACCTCGTCGCGGTTGATTTTGACCGTGAATCGGATCCGTTTCAGGGACGACGAATCCTTGTGAACCTGCAACGTGGGGATCGCCTGTTCGGAAACCTTGTGCAAGGGGATGACGATGGCGTGACGTTCGACTCCCCCGGCATGGGGCGGGTCAAACTTCCTCTGGAGCAAATTCGCTCCATTCAGACAGGGCTTTCGCGTGAGGCAGCCCACCGTGACGCCGCCAACTGGTTCCTGCGCCAGCCACTCGGTGAGGAAGATGCGGTCCTGCTTACCAATGGTGATGTCGCAACCGGATTCATCACGCGCGTTGAGTCCGACGGTATCGGTATCGAGACGGCGGTGGGTGAGTCGAAGGTCGATTTCCGGTTGATCATCGCAGCACGATTTGTCGCGGGCGAAGACGCGCAAGTCGACGGTATGTCGTTTCTGGTGAGCACCGTCGATCAAAGCCGCCTGACGTGCCGTGACTTTGAAATGAGGGACGGCAAAGTGCAGGTCACGGCTGCGTTCGGCGCGAAAGCGCTGGTACCGGCTGATCGGCTCATGCGAATTGAAGTTATCGGTGGCCGGTGGATCCACCTGACGGCACTGACTCCGATCAGTTATGAGCAGGTACCCATGCTCTCGATACCCTGGCCGTGGGTTTCCAACCGCAACGTCATGGGCAAACGGATTCAGGTGGCCGGTGAATCGTATGACCGCGGCCTCGGGGTCCACAGTCGAGCGGTTCTGGTCTATGAACTGGGTGGTCAATTCAGCGAATTCGTTACCGCCGCCGGTCTCGACGATGCTTCCGGTGCGTGGGCTGACGTCTCCATCGCGATCCTGCTGGATGGGCAGGCACTGTTTGAACGCGAAGGTCTGCGACGTGGTGAACTCATCGGGCCGATGCGTTTCGACGTTTCACGAGGCCGATCGCTTTCCCTGATCTGCGACTACGGTAAGAATGGGGACATTCAGGATCGGTTCAATTGGATCGCGCCCGCTCTGATTCGAAAAGCCCCGCCGAACCCCTGATCATCGTGATCCCCAGCGTCCGCGTTCCAATTGAGAACAGTCAATGATTCTGTGTCGGCTATTGTCCGATAATACGGCACTCCTGGCGGCCCATGGGTCGAATTCCACAATTCCACTGTTCGTCCGACATTGATGCAGGGTCTGGCCAAACCTGCACCCGGTCGTCGCCGATAACCCTCTTAAAGAAGGCTTGCACTTGTGCCACCGGTCGTGTGTTTATGTGCGCGACAGCGTCGGTGGGCCATTCGGCCTTCAAGCTCAACGTTCGCGAGGGGTGGCGG
>JBMYUM010000026.1:0-18183 GCA_049605375.1 Phycisphaerae bacterium
TGACGTCAGTCGCGTACATCGCGATCTTTTCGACGCATCCCTCCAATGTGAAGACCGGATTGTAGATGGCATGAATCCATCGGCGTTCACCGGATTTGGTCACACGAAGAAACTCACCGCGTTGGAAATCTCCTGTTCGCAGAGAGTTCCAGAAGTCCTTGTATTCCTGGCTCTGACCTTCCTCGGGTGTCACCATTGAGATGTCATGCTTACCTAACAACTCGTATTGTTCATACCCGAGTAGCTGCAGAAAATTGGTGTTTGCCGAGAGCACCACACCGTCCGGTGAAAATTCAATACGACATTGGGAGCGGTCGATGGCGGCGAGCTGTGCATCAAGTAGTTTGGCTGCTCGGGCTGCTTCCTGCTCCGCGGCTTTGCGTCGCGTGATATCAATGCGAATCGATACGTACTTTTCCGGCGAACCATCCGGTCCGAGGTGCGGCACGATCGTGGAGTCTACCCAATAGAGTGAGCCATCTTTGTTCCGGTTGCATACTTCGCCACGCCATGGCTTACCCGATGAGATCGTCTTCCATAGATTCACCCAGAATGTCTTCGGGTGTATACCCGAATTCAGGATGCGGTGGTCCTTTCCAAGGAGCTCGGAGCGCGAGTAGCCGCTGATCCGGGTGAAGCCCGAATTGGCTTCGATGATCTTACCCTGGCGATCTGTGATTGATACGATGGAATGCTCTTCCGTCGCGGCACGCAAGACCGCGGCGTCTGCTTCTGCGTTCTTGCGCGACGTAATGTCGACCCGTATAGAAACGAACTTTTCAGGCAGACCGTCGGCGCCGATGTGGGGTACGATCGTGGAATCAACCCAATAGATAGAGCCGTCCTTCGCACGATTGCAGACTTCGCCACGCCATGGCTTACCGCTCGAAATGTCTTTCCACATCTCGATCCAGAACTCACGTGGGTGAAAGCCCGAGTTCAGGAGACGATGGTCCTTGCCGATCAACTCGTCCCGTTCGTAGCCGCTGATCCGGCAGAAAGCGCTGTTGGCCTCAATGATTCGCCCCGTTCGATCGGCAATCGAAACGAGACAATGTTCTTCGGTCGCGGCACGAAATGCGGCTGCATCCGCTTCCGCAACTTTGCGAGCGGTGATGTCGACACGAATGGATACGAAACCCACAGGTTTGCCGTCCGACCCCAATCGCGGGACGATCGTTGAGTCAACCCAATACAAAGACCCGTCCTTGGCCCGGTTGCAAACTTCGCCGCGCCATACTTTACCTGAGGTGATCGTATTCCACGCATCGATCCAGAACTCTTTCGGATGGACGCCGGAATTCAGAATACGATGGTCTTTCCCCAGGAGTTCTTCGCGTGAATAGCCACTGATTTCACAGAATGCCGGGTTGGCGTCGATGATACGTCCGCGACGATTCGTGATGGAGACGAGGCAGTGTTCGTCCGTTGCCGCCCGGAAAGCATCGATTTCAGCCATCGCGGCCGAGGCGGCGCTTCGTGAATCTCGTATTTCCGTTCGATCGATGCATGAGAATGTGTAGTGTATCTGACGTGCCGCCGGTGCGTCGTTTTCTTCCGTAACCGATTCCGATGGGATCGCAATTCGGGAAACAGAAACCTCGAAGCAGGTATCATTGGCCGTGGCTAATAGGTTTGGTGATTCAAAGCGGAAACGTTGTTGCTGCCCGTTCACGTCGCCAAGTGCAGCCACGACTTCATCTGGAACGGATAACAGAGCACGGATGTCAGTCGGATCAAGTGCCTCTTGTTTCGCACCAAGTAACAGCTGTCCGGCGGGATTAGCCCAGGCTATCTGGAAGATGTCGTTGGTTAGAAAGAGGGCGTCATCCAGTTGATCGAGGAACGCGGACCTGATGCTGCTCTCGACCAAACGAGAGTCGAGCGCAGAGAAAGCAGAGCCCGTGGTGGATTGACCATCCGACTTCGATTCATGCTGCTGTTCTGATCGTCGGTGATTGCTGGATTGCATTGATTGAGAGTCCAACGCGGATTCACGATCCTCGGTCAGGCGCTGCGTAGGAATCCCAATCGAGCCACCTGTTACCCCGTAAAAATATCGGTTTGAGGATGGGGTCATTCAAGCTGAACCCGGGCCATTGCTGACAATTGGGTAGGGCGTGTGCGCGCGATCGAACATGCTGTGGAGAGGCCGATAAGGTGGAGGCGGCGGTAAGGTATGCCGGTATCAATTCATTGATCGGAACAACGTCGATGATCTGAGTGCGCAATGTAGATGGGCCGTGCAGCCTTCGATCATCGATCAACGTCCGTATATGCGTCGGCCTGAAGTCCGGAAAGTTGAGAGTTGACGCAACGACGCCGGTGGTCGGTATCTCACGTGAGCTGCCTGACCGTCGTTGGTCGGTCGAGTAAGTCGGCCAACTTCGTCATCAGCATGGATGAGGCGCGGTGAAGCAGGGGCTGGCACAGGTGTGACAGCTCGTCGCCATAGCCGCAATGAAACGCCCGCATCCCCAGGGTGAACGCACGCGGACATGGGGTGCCCAGCGCCGTGGCCAGCTGCAACAACGATTCGGGCGTGCAATGGTGACTATCGAGTGTGGAACCGTCAGATGCGTGAATCTCATTCCAGGCGATAGCCTCTTCATCGAGGTTGACGTGCGCATCCATGAAGACAACCACGTCTGCGTCCTGTAGATCGATGATGACTTCCGGCCCGAGCTGATGATAGGCACGTAGGGTTGGCATGATGCCGTCAGGCCAATCCTGTATCGCAAGCATCTCAAGGAGATGATGCGCAATGCCATCGTCTTTGCGACCGCGATTTCCCCAGCCGATCAATGTCACTCTCATCGCGTCACCACGTCAACAAGTTCATGATTCACGTCGTACAGCTCGATCTGCATGGCCATCTGTCCGAGTGCATGCGTGCTGCATGATAAGCACGGATCGTAGCAACGTACCGCAGCCTCTACCTTGTTGAGCATGGACTCCTCCAGCTGGGCACCCTTGACGTGCTCGCGGGCGACCTGTGTGACCGCGGCGTTCATGGCGAAGTTGTTCTGGCCCGATGCGACGATGAGGTTGACTTTGT
Source organism: Phycisphaerae bacterium (assembly GCA_049605375.1). Classification (GTDB taxonomy): domain Bacteria; phylum Planctomycetota; class Phycisphaerae; order UBA1845; family UBA1845; genus JADFOB01. The sequence continues at coordinate 3,059 of JBMYUM010000026.1, forward strand.
CTATGGCGCCGTCCTCGGTGACGGTGTAGTGGTGAAACAACGTTCCGCGCGGTGCTTCGATGACACCGATGCCCTCATGCTGAATACCGGTGGACTCGGCGATTAGTTCCTGGTCACATATGGAAGGCGAATGCAGGAGTTCCTGTACACGTTCCACGCCATACAGGATCTCAATCAGTCGCGCATAATGAAAGTACATGGAGCCTTCGACCATCTCGCCGTTCGTTGCCAGGTTGCGGAACTCTGTCAGCTCCGCCTGGGCTTGCGGCGTTCCGATGGCATCACACAGGTTGAGGCGTGCCAGCGGCCCCACTCTGTAGGAGCCATTGGGATAACCGAACGGCTTGTAGAATGGGAATTTGAGATACGACCAATCTTCTGTCGCCTCCGCGATCAGCGAGAGATACTGATCGGGGTCAAACAGATCCTCCACGATTTCCCCTTCCGCGTTCTTCATGCGGAGCCAGCCGTCGTAATGCTCAAGACCGCCGTCTTTCGTTAGCAGGCCCATATAATAGGTGGGGAAGGTGCCAAAGCTCGCGACCAGGTCTGCATCCTGTTCGTAGTATGCCTTCAGGCGAGCAATACCTTCATGAACCCATTGCTTGACATCGTCCACCTGTTTCAAGAGTTCGTCACGTTCGGATACTGACAGAGCCTTGTTGACACCACCGGGAACGCAGAAGTCCGGATGAATTTTTCGACCACCTGAGGCGGCGATCACATCCTGACCAAATTTGCGCAGGCCGATCCCTTTTCGTGCGATATCAGGCTGTGCGGCGATCAAGCCGAAGATGTTTCGTTTTTCCGGTGGCGCATCGAATCCCAGAAGGAGATCCGGCGCGGTAAGGTGGAAGAAACTCAATGCGTGGCTCTGTATCATCTGCCCCATGTGCATCAGTTCGCGCAACATGCGGGCGGTAGGGGGCGGTGCCACACAGCAAATCTGGTCGATGGCTTTCGCTGCTGCAAGGTGATGGCTCACCGGACAAATGCCACAGATTCGTTGCGTGAGCGTCGGCATTTCGGAGAAGTGCCGGCCTTCACAGAACTTTTCGAAACCACGAAATTCCACCACATGAAATCGAGCCTGGTCAACCAGGCCTTCATCATTCAGGTGAAGAGTGACGCGGCCGTGGCCCTCGACACGCGTGATTGGATCGATCTTGATTGTCCGGCTCATCACATCACCTCTTAGTCGTATTCCAACTGCACATCTTCCAGTGGTTCCCCTTTCAGCAATGCCGCGACCGACGCCCAGATTCGCTCGGCACTCGGTGGACATCCTGGAATCCACGCATCGACTTTGACGCACTCATGGATCGGTAGAACCTTGGGCAGCAGCGCTGGTACTTCTTCCGTCGGTACGGCGCCAAGAGCCGTACTCTCCACCTCGATGTATGCCCGATCGAGGACTTCCTCACGGCTGAACTGATTTCGCATCATGGGTACACAGCCGAATCCGGCACAGTCACCAAGCGACACGAGGATGTCACACGCTTCGCGAATCTCTTTGAGAACCTTCAGGTTGTCTTCATTGGCGACGCCGCCTTCCACAAGCCCGATGTCGCATTTGGGAAAATGCTTGACGTCAACAATCGGGCTTGCCACAACGTCTGCCATGGCCGCGAGATCAATGAGCTTCTCGTCAAGATCCAGGAATGACATATGGCAGCCGGAGCATCCACAAAGCCAGACCGTAGCAACGCGTTTCCGTGTCATCTCGCTATGCCTCCACCAATTCTTGTACAGAAGTCCAATCGATCTCCGTACTTTCATTCTGCCGGAACGCCAGAACCTCACCGTCAGACGCCTGTGCGATCTCAGGTGGAAGCGGATCGGCTGACCAGGAATCTGCAGATGGGTCCAGACGACTCGCCAGGTGCGCGAAGAACTCACTCTCGGGGACAACATGATCGACCCGGTCCGTCAAGGCTTTGGCATGTTGAACCCGGGCCTCCAGGTTGACGAAGGTGCCTTCGCGTTCAGACCAGATGGCGGTCGGGACGATCGCGTGGGCAGGCAGCATCACATCTTCCCGTTTGCGTGCGACGAGCGCCACGACGTAATTCACACGTCGCAGCTTCTCGAGCCATTCTGTCGGCCAGTCTCGCTGGGAGTCCCCGATGACAATGAATGCGACGTCGGCCGATTGAGGGTCGAAGTCGTACAAGTTCAGATCTGGCTTACCCAGCAGCCGAGCGCCGTATGAATTAGCCTGCAACGCGAGATGCATCAATCGCCAGCGGCCGTTGTCGTTGCGGTTGTTGGTGGCATGCACAAGGTTCAACGCCGCGTGGAGCCCTTCAGGGCCATGCTTCGAAAGCCCACGGCCGCAAATGATCATCGGTGTTGACGCCTCTGCATAGAGTTGAGCCATGCGTTTGATGGAGGCCGCATCGACACCACAGGCCATGGCGATGCTCTCGTCGTCCAATCGCTTGAGCTGCCTTGCTGTTTTCTCGGGTACGCTGTCCGCGTCAACGGCATTCATGTCGATCAGGTACTTCAACAGGGCCGCGAGGATCATGGTGTCCTTGCGTCGTTCGCTTTGAAGATGAATGTCGGTCCATGATGTCAACCACGTGTGACGAGGATTGATCTTCAGCAACTTTGCGCGACGATGCAGTACACCGCGCCGTACGTAGGATGCCACCACGCCCGCATTCGCTTCGAGATTCGCGCCGATTGTCAAGTAGAGATCCGCGGTATCAAGGTCAGCCAGATCGGCCAATGCCGGGATTCCGTTTTCAAGGTCCATCGCTGAACGATAGGCACTGTCATTTGATCGGTCCGTTACGACCCAGCGCGGACTACCGACGACATTGGTCATGAACGAGCGGACCGTGTTGATGGTCTCCAGGGGCAGGCTACCGCTGATCAACGCAATGGCCCGACGCGGGTCTTGCTGGACCTGGGTCGAGGTCAAGCGCCGGTGGCATTCGTCAAGAATGGAATCAAGCTGGACTTCTTTGAATTCGCCGGCCACGCGCACCATGGGGTGTGTCAGTCGCGGATAGCGCGGATTGACCAGTCCGAATCGGCCTTTCTCACAGAGAATCCGATTGCCGTTCGGCCCGCCTGCGCTTTGAAGTTCACTGATCTGGCGGAACTGCACGGACGCATTGACCCGGCAACCGACACCACATCCGCTGCAAATCGTTTCGGTGAAGACCGCCGGTCTTCGCCCCTGCCAGTGAGCGCCGCGTTTTTCAAACAAGGCGCCGGTGGGACACACCGTCACGCAGGTACCACAGGACACGCAAGATGATTCACCCAGCGGAACATTCTGATCGGCGACAATCATGCTTCGGGCGCCGCGCTCATCTACATCCAGGGTGTGCGCGCCGACCCAATGATCGCATGCCCGCACGCATCGGGTGCAGAGAATGCACCGATTGTGGTCCAACGCGATGTGCGGATGCGAATTGTCCATGGGGAGCTTGGGTGACAGGTAGTCAAATCGTACGTGGTCCATTTCATGCCGATACCCCTGGTCCTGCAATTCGCAGTTTCCTGAGCGTGCACAGAATGGGCAGATGTGATTGCGTTCACCGAAAAGCAGTTCCAGGGTTTGCCGTCGTAGCAATTCCAAACGCGGCGTGTGCGTTGAAACGTCCATCCCCTCAACAACGGGGGTCGTGCAGGAAGATACGGGACGGCGTCCGTCATTCAGGTCGACGATGCAGAGGCGGCATGCACCGACATCGGGAAGACCTTCATAATGACATAATGTTGGCACGTCGATCTCGTTCGACTTGCAAACTGAGAGAATGGTCTCGCCTTCCTGGGCTGCCATTCGCTTTCCATTGATGGTCAATTCGATCGTTGCCATGGTCGACCTATTCCTTCATGACGGCATCGAAGCGGCAAACGTCAAAGCATTGCCCGCAGTGGATGCATGGATCGGTATCAATCCAATACTTTTTCTCGTCATCGTACTTGTGGATCACCTCGACCGGACAGTTGCGTGCGCAGAGGCTGCATCCTGTGCAGGCCTCACGCTCAATGGTGAATGTCAGCAGTTTGCGACAGACGCCCGCCGGACAACGATGATCATGAATATGAGCGTCATACTCCGCCCGGAAATGGCGGATCGTACTGAGCACCGGATTGGGTGCTGTCATACCCAGCCCGCAGAGGCTGGAAGTCATCACTAGATCGGCCAGTCCTTCCAGTCGTTCGATCTCAGCTTCGCCGGCCTCACCTTCGCAGATCTTGTTCAGCATGTGCAACAGTTGCGTCGTGCCAACACGGCAGGGGGGGCACTTACCGCACGACTCGTCGACACAGAACTCCATGAAGAACCGTGCAACATCGACCATGCAGGATGAATCATCCATGACAATCAACCCGCCACTGCCCATGATCGAACCGATCGCCTGAAGCGAGTCAAAATCCAAGGGCGTATCAAGGTGGGCTGCGGGAATGCATCCGCCCGAAGGGCCACCGGTCTGTGCTGCCTTGAAATCGCGCCCGTCTGGTACGCCGCCACCAATGTCGAAGACCAGCGAACGGAGTGACGTACCCATGGGAACTTCGACCAGGCCGGTGTTCCGGATGGCGCCGGCCAACGCAAAGACCTTCGTACCGCTGCTTTTCTCGGTGCCGATTGCCTTGTACCAGGCGCCGCCACGACGCACGATGGGCGGAATGTTGGCAAAGGTCTCCACGTTATTGATTATGGTCGGCTCACCCGACAAGCCGGATTGCGTTGGATACGGAGGGCGCGGGCGAGGGGTTCCACGTTGGCCTTCAACAGACGCCATAAGCGCGGTCTCTTCGCCGCATACGAACGCCCCCGCGCCGACACGAATCTCAATGTCGAAGCACATGGGCGTTTCGAGAATGTTGTCCCCCAGGAGGTTCCTGGTTCGTGCCTGCTCGATCGCCGTACGCAAACGTTGGATAGCGAGCGGATATTCGGCACGCACGTAGATGACGCCGTGCGTGGCGCCGGTGGCGTAACCCGCAAGCAGCATGCCCTCCAGCACGCGGTGTGGATCGCTCTCGAGAACACTACGATCCATGAACGCGCCCGGGTCACCTTCGTCTGCATTGCAGATCACATGTTTCGAAGAGCCCTTTGCCTCGGCCAGCATGGTCCATTTGGCGCCGACAGGAAAACCGCCGCCACCTCGTCCACGAAGCCCGCTTGTTCGAACCTCCTCGAGCACCTCGGCCGGTGTGCGTTCGGTAAGAGCTTCGACAAGAGCGACGTAACCGTCACATGCGACGTACTCTTCGATGACTTCGGGGTCAATGACACCACAATTCTCCAACACGATCTTCTGCTGATGCTGGAAGAAGGGCATGTCGCGTGTGCTGTGATAGATATCGGCGTTCTCATCGTCGGATGAACGATGCAGGAGTTCGTCGACGACCCGTTGACCCGACAGGTGCTTCTGCACGATCGTCTCGACGTCGGCGACCGTAACCTTGCGATACATGATGTCATCTGGCATGATCTGGATGACTACGCCAAGATCACAGCAGCCGACACATCCGGTTTTGACCGTCTTCACATCGGCATGGAGGCCAGAGGCATTGATTCGATCTTCGAATGCAGATGTGACGTTGTCTGCTCCACAGCTGACGCAACCACCACCCACGCAGACCAGAATTTCCTTCCTGACATCGGATGAACCTCGGGCGGTCGCACCGCTGCCGGGAATACGCAAGGAAAGCAAGTCGCTCTGCTCTTCGCGCCAAGATTTGAATTCTTCGGGCTTCATTTGTATTGCCTGACTGTTGTCTTCAGCTTGTCAGTTTTCACAGTTCCGTGAACATCGTCATCAATCATCATGACCGGAGCGAGGCCACAGGCGCCGACACAGCGCGCGCATCGAAGGCTATACCGGCCGTCACTCGTTGTCCCGCCGGTTTCGATCCCCAGAAGTTTGTGCAGCCCACGCAAGAGTTGGTCAGCGCCGCGAACATAACACGCCGTGCCCAGGCAAACCGTAACCGTATGCTTTCCTTGTGGGATGCGACTGAAGAAGCTGTAAAATCCGATGACGCCGTGAATCTTGCTGACCGGGATGCGAAGCTCACGACTGACAAAGGCAACAACATCTTCACGTAGGTAACCGAACAGTTCCTGTGCGCGATGCAGCACTTGGATCAGCGCCTTCGGGGAATGGTCAAAGTAGGCAATCGTCGTCGTAAGCTCTTCAAACAACGCTGTCTCAAATGCACTTGACGTTGCTCCGCTCCGACTGATGACGCCAGATGGGCCCGATGAAATCGACACGGTTGCCTGACCTCCTGTCCTCGTTTGTAGAACTGTCTTCGCGAGACGGTGGAATTGATGAGAATCGCCTCATGCAACGCCATGGTAGAGTCGTTGCACGTCTCGTGCCAAGCTTTAAGTGCGCGGTAAGTTCGACAATTCAAGCGACGTGAGAACGAATTGCATGATTTGTGAATCTGGGGGCGAAGACAAGGCGTGCCTGCGCCTGATCAAACCGCTTTCTGTTGCGTGCGGTCGCACAGCCAGTCAACCCACGACGTGAGACCAACACCGCTCTTGGCGGACACCTCAAGAATAGCGATGTCATGCCGCGCCGCCCGTGTGTTGCCAATAGCCGCGTCACGGTCGAAATCGACGGCGTTCGAAAGATCCGTCTTGGTGATGAGCACCATGTCAGCCGTGTTGATCAAGGTGGGGTACTTCAGTGGTTTGTCTTCACCCTCAGTGACCGGAAAGAGCAAAACGCGTTGATCCTCACCAAGATCCCATGTCGCTGGACAAACCAGGTTGCCGACGTTTTCGATAAACAGAATGTCGAGACGCTCGAGATCGAAATGCCCGAGACATGCTTCAATCATGGCTGCCTCAAGGTGACAGACACCGCCGGTTACAATCTGCTTGGCGGGGGCTCCCGTTGCTGCCAGCCGAATAGCGTCGTTGTCCGTAGCGAGATCGCCAACAATGACGCCGGATCGGATCCCCCGCGCCGACAACTGTGAGATGGTGCTGACCAACAGCTCCGTCTTGCCGGCGCCTGGGCTCGAAACGAGGTCGATGACCAGCAGACCTAGCGCATCAAATCGTTCACGCAAGGACCGCGCCGTCCGATCATTTTCCTTGAGTATTTGCTCTCGAACCTCAAGTATTCGTGTCATGATTTCGTGGCTCCAGGTTCATCGACCGCGTAACTCGAGGCATCATCAACCTCGATACTGACAACTTCGAGCTCCTGACCCGTTACCACCGGCAAACCAAGGGCGTCACACGAAGAGCAGGCGAACATCCATGCGTCGCTGGCCTGGACCGGTCCGCAACGCGGACACTGCAGAACGGTCGGGGTCAGCTCAATACAGAGTACCGCATGGTGGCAAACCGTATTCCGTCTCGCCGATGCAAAGGCCGTACGAAGTGCATCCTGGTCAATGCCGGATTGCTCACCGACGCGCAGTGATATGGTGCGGACACAAATATCCTGCTCCGCAGATGTCGCATCCGCGACAATCTCGATCAGATGCTGGGCAACAGATAACTCATGCATGGTGAGCAAATTCATCCACTTCAAGAACTTACAGCATGGCCGATTCGGTGTTGAACAGCCCTCGAGGCAGGGCACGCCGATCTGTCGTCGCCCACCGTCAAGGAACCACGCGTTCGTTGCCACAGCTGAAGGCTAGCACGAACAATGCCACCAGGACAAGAAAGAACAATCGGTCGAGTCCGGCAACACGGAGCGATATAGCGCAATTTCCACCACCCGTGTGGGTTTTCGCCCACGCCGAAGCAAGGAATGAGCCGGACCAGCATCCTAATACAGCAAACAGGAACGACCCGTGACTTCACGAAGGTGACCGTCGAGCGTAAGCTCAGGACAGGCAAAGCTCGGCCCCATGCCGTAGCGTTCCTTGGCCAACGGTTCCAGCACCAAACAGCGAGCCCAGCGCCATACAAAAGGCCCAGCGCCAAATAAAAGGCCCAGCGCCAAACAATAGACATCGAGCTGTATGGTAAGGTGCAATGTCGCAATGAATAAGGTATGCAAGATGAGAGGTACAATGCGGTGACGCAGCAAGAGCCAGGTAATGAGAATTCACCGCGCGTGGTCGTGACCGCCAGGGGTGAAGATTTTGCGCAGAGCATCCAGGTTCGGCACCATCAACTTAAGGCGGATGAACCCGCCGCCGTCGGTGGTTCCGATACCGGCCCTGACCCATACGAGCTTCTCTTGTCTTCCCTTGGGGCGTGTACCTCACTGACCGTACAGATGTACGCAAAGCGTAAGGATTGGCCGCTCGAGCAAATCGAGGTTGGCCTGTCGCATCACAAGATCCACGCCCGCGACTGCGAAGACTGTGAATCCGAAACGGGGTATGTCGACATCATCAACAAATCCGTCAAGCTCGAAGGCGCATTGACCGGCGAACAGGAAAAACGACTGCTCGAAATTGCCGATCGGTGTCCCGTGCAGAAGACGCTGACGAACGAAGTCAAAATCATCAGCGACGCATGAAACAACGGAACCAGGAATCCGGATGAAGATCACCCACGTTCGAAACGCGACGCTCATTCTTGAAATGGGCGAGTTGGTCTTTCTCGTTGACCCCATGTTCTCCGAGCCTGGTACGTTGCCCGGCTTTCGCATGCGCGGTGGTCCCAAACGGAAAAACCCACTGGTTCCGCTTCCTGGCAGTGCAATGGATTGGATGGAGCGGGTCCAAGGCGTCCTGATCTCCCACGAACACCCGGATCACCTGGATCCGCCGGCCGTCGCATGGATCAACGCTCGAGCGCTTCCGGTCTGGGCCGGCGATGTCGATCTGACTTACCTTAAGAGCAAAGGCCTCGATGCCCGCCGCCTCGACGATCTGGCATCACGTCTCGACGTCGAGATGATTCCCGCTCAGCACGGACGCGGCCTCATCGGTTGGATGATGGGACCCGTCTCAGGTTTCTACCTCAGGTACCCTGGAGAACCAACGGTTTACCTTACAGGCGACACCGTGTTGACACCCATCGTTCGTACGGCCATCAAGGAACGAAGGCCTGACGTCATCGTGGCACCGGCAGGTTCAGCAAACTTCGGCATCGGGAAAGACATTCTGTTGACCCGGGAAGAGCACGAAGAGTTGGTCCAGATAGCACCGGGAGTCGTCGTCTTCAATCACCTCGAAGCCATTGACCACTGCCCGACGACACGAGCCGACCTGCGTCAACGGATCGATCAACGAGGGTGGGGCGATCGGGTGTTCATCCCGCAAGACGGCGAGACAATGCACTTCTCTACTCCCGCTGACAGCCTCCAGGCCGCACCAAAGCAACAATCGCACCGCATACCGTCATTTCAGAAGTGGCTGACCTCCAAAATTGGCTGATCGCGCCGTCAGTGCCGACGGCTGACCCTCCCCATTCGCACTGGAGAACAAGAATTTCAAGAATTGAATTGACAACGATTCAATATGTCATAATATGGTGACATGTTGCAGCCGGGAAATGATGATGATCGCGTCTGGCGTGCGTTGAGTGACGAGCGTCGGCGACGCATGCTCGATTTCCTGTCGGCCGCGCCCATGACCACCGGTGAGTTGGTTACCGCGTTTAAGCCGCTTTCGCGAACGGGAGTGATGAAACACCTGGATGTTCTTGTCGCGGCCGGGTTGGTCCTGGTTCGCTGGGAAGGGCGGGTGCGATGGAATCATTTCAATCCCGTCCCCGTGGATCGCATCTGCCGCCGCTGGATGGACGCCCGGCGGTCAACCACGGTATCGGCACTTGAACGCCTGCGCACGGTGGCCGAAGACCTGCAGCAATCAGCGGACGCCGAAAGCGAGACAGAAGCGACGGCGTCTACCGATCTCCAGAACACTGACCATGATTGAAAGGAAAGAACCATGACCGCAGCCGCCAGTCACGTCGCGCCGCAAGCCGCCCAGGTTGCCGAGTATCAGTTTGAGATTGAAATCGCAGCGGATCGATCCCATGTCTGGGATGCGATCACCAGGCAGGTGGGGCAATGGTGGCTGAAAGACTTCCACGTTCTCGGCGCCGGCTCCGACGTGTCGCTTGAACCTGTCGCAGGCGGAAAACTCATCGAGACCAACGGAGACAAGAGCCTCCTCTGGTACACGGTACTGGCCTCAATGCCGGGAGAAATGCTGTCACTCAGTGGACAGTGTACATCCGATTGGGGTGGCCCCCTCACAACGCTCCTGACCCTGAAGCTCAGCGATGGCCCCAAGGGTACCGTGTTGCAAGTCACTGATTCGCTCTTCGGCAAAGTCAGCGAGTCGCACGTAACCTCAACGCGATCGGGATGGTCACAGCTCTTTGACGACGGCTTGCGCGCATTCATTGAAGCAAACTGATGTTGTCCCGGTGCGCTGATCGGTTACTTGTATTTGTCGTTCAGGCCCGTCCCGTCAAGAATCATGGGAAGCACCTTTTCTGTTCGTGACAGGCGGGTCGCTTCCCGTTTCGCTTCGCTGACATAGTCTGCGTATTCTCGCTGCCGGCCTGGCGTCAATGCCTTGAAGGCTCGCTCCGCGTTTCGGTTCCGTTTGAACGCTTCTTTTAGCTCAGCGGGAACCAGGGTGGCCTTCTTGCGCTCGGGTTTGATCTCTTTGCCCTGCGCCTGCAGTTCGATAGCCTCCTTGATATAGGCCTTGATCGTCCGAACTTTGATGTCTTTAGCCGAGGTCATTCGCCATTGACGAAGCGCCTTGGTCTTACCTTCCTGTGCATTGATCAATACGCCTTGTGGATCCGACATCAGTGCACCTTGATGAAACCAGAGGCCAAAGTAGGTTTTGAATGCCAACAGCCCGACAACGTTCTTACCCTCATACACATAGCAGGGCGCTCCCCACTTGATCGTCTCCTCAAGTGAGCTGGCAACCAGTATGTCGCGTAACTTGTGTACTTCCGATTCCCAGCCGTCAAGCTGGTTCAGATACTCGTCGACCGTCTTGCATCGCTTCATCTTTTTGTATCCCGTTGAATTCTGAGCTTAGCCTTCCTGCATGTCGGATTCGACAACACCCTTCGCAAAACCTTCATAAGCCGTACCGATTTGCTTCGCCATGCGGTCGGGCCATACATGAAACTCACCGGATTTAAATGCCTCGATGATGGCATCTGCCACGAGTGACGGCGGCTCAGCCACCGGCGTCAGACCGGCGGCATCACCCATGTCTGTGGCAATAGGACCGGGATGAACGCTGAATACGGACGTTCCCTGGTCTGCAAGCTGGGATCGAAGTGACTGCGTGATCGAATAAGATGCCGCCTTCGACGCGCAGTACGTGGTGAATTCCGGAAAACACTTCATCGACACGACCGAATTCAACTGCACCAGTGCACCGCCGCCGTTGGCCTTCAAAACAGGAGCGAACGCCTGTGCCGTTCGAATCAGCCCCATGACGTTGGCGTCAATTTCAAACGCAAGGGCATCAAGAGCATCATCCGAGAAGGCCGTCGCCGTACGAAGGACACCGGCATTGCAAATGACGACATGAACATCGGATGCCTGACCGGCCGCGGCCTTGATCGAGGCGCCGTCGGTAAGATCAAAAACAAGGGGAACGATGCATTCCCCGAATTCCGATCGCAACCCTTCAACCGACGCCGGATTTCGAACCGCCGCATACACCTTGGCCACACCTTCACGGACCAGCGCTTTGACAATCTCCAAACCTATGCCACGATTGGCGCCTGTTACGAGGATGTTCTTACCGGCAATATTTACTGAGGCCATGGCATGTCTCCACCATTGTTGTCGATGAGCAAAACAAGATTATACGAAGGCGAGTCCACGAGAAGGTCAAGTCATCCGAGCATCTCGTGACGGTTGAGCTTTCCGGACAACGATGATTAGAATCGCTCCTCTCGAATCCACATCATAAGCGGTTCGCGAATGCGGAGAAAGTACCGATGAATGACCGACAACTTGCCACAATCGTCATGGGGATCGTCACATGTGTAACATTCGCATGTTCGAAACCGGAAGCAACTGCCCCGAGCGGTCCCTTCGTGTGGACCCCGGCGCAAGCTGTCGAATCGCAGACGATGCGTCCGCATGTCACCGTGCTGGGAATTGCACAGGACGCCGGTTATCCACAAGCAGATTGCCGAAAGGAATGCTGCAAACCAGCTTGGCGTGACGCATCGAAGTCCGTTCCCGTCGCGTGCCTGGGGCTCACTGTGCCAAGAGAAAGCGCGTGCTGGCTGCTGGATGCAACGCCTGACTTCCCACGACAACATCATACCCTGACCCATCCCGGACACGGGCGATCGTACGTCCTTCGAGGTATCTTCCTGACCCATGCGCATATGGGGCACTACGCCGGCCTGATTCATCTGGGAAGAGAAGCGATGGGGGCGCAACAGGTACCAGTCTATGCCATGCCGAGAATGCGTTCTTTCCTGACCCAGCACGGGCCGTGGGAACAGTTGGTGAAAATTGGCAATGTCAGGCTTGCGCCGCTCGAACAACGAGAGACCATTACGCTGACGCGACAAGTCTCGGTTACCCCCTTGTTGGTGCCGCACCGCGACGAATACTCGGAGACGGTTGGGTTCATCATCGCAGGGCCCAACGCGAAAGTGCTCTTTATTCCGGATATCGACAAATGGGAACGTTGGAATGACTCCATTGAAGAGTTCATTCAGCAGGTCGACATCGCCTATCTCGACGGGACCTTCTTTGCCGATGGTGAGATCGAAGGGAGAAGTATGGATGAGATCCCGCATCCCTTCATGATGGAAAGTATGGCCCGATTCAAGGAACTTCCGCTGCGCGAACGACAGAAAATTCGGTTCATCCATCTGAATCACACCAACCCCGCACTTCATGAGAACAGCATCGAGCGTCAGCGTATTCGTGCGGCTGGTTTTGACGTTGCGAAGGTGGGGGAAGTTGTGCCGCTCTAGACCGACGTGCGAATGGCGTCCAGTAACGCGCGACTTTCAAACGGCTTGGAGAGATAGACCGAGCAACCGACCTCCAGGCACTTCGACCGCTCATCCTCAGTGGCCTGCCCCGTCAGCGCAATAACGGGCGTTGTGTTTCCTCGGTCACGAAGAATCTTCACGGCCGTATGACCATCCATAACGGGCATGTGCATATCCATGATGATACAGGCAAACGGTGAGTCGTCGGCAGCCTGTTCGATCGTCGCCAACGCCTTTTCGCCGTTATCGACACACGACAGCTCGATGCCTTCATCCTCCAGAATCAAACTGATCAATCGCTGGTTCTCTGGATTATCCTCAACAAGCAGCACGCGAACGCCCTCTAACGGCGTGACCGCGGTCGACGGTGAGCCACGACTCGCCGACTCTTCCGTCTTCGGTGATGGTGGACGGTACTGACGCAAGTCGACCGAACGGACGGCCTCCAGTGAACCCGTCTTGATGCTCACCCGCATGGTCGTTCCTTGCCCCGGCGATGTTGCTACGATTTCAAGCGTGCCGCCAAGAAGATCTGTCAGGCGCCGACTGATCGCAAGACCAAGTCCCGTACCGCCGAATCGGCGTGCCATGCTCGTGTCAGCCTGCGTAAATGGCTGGAAGAGCCGTGCAACCTGATCCTCGGACATGCCCAGCCCCGTATCGATGACATCAAATTCGATCGTCTCTTTTTCCGTGGATGCGAGACGTGCGGCCAGACGCACGGTTCCCGAATCTGTAAACTTGATCGCATTGCTGACCAGGTTGATGAGAATCTGACGAATGCGCAATTCATCGCTCTGGATCGTCTCTGGAAGCAGGCCATCTGCATCAACCACCAGCGAGATTCCCTTCTCGTCAGCACGAACACGCATGCTTGACTCAACTTCCCAGAGAATGCCTGCCGGTGAACAACTCGTCGTCTCAATGGCAAGCTTCCCGACTTCGATCTTGGACAGATCCAGGATATCATTGATGATACTGAGTAGGTGCTCGCCATTGCGCCGAATCGTCCGGATCGCGTCTACAGTGGTCACCGGCGTGACGGCATGACCTTCGTCCGACAGCAGTTCGGCGTAACCGAGGATGGCCGTCATGGGCGTTCGGATTTCATGACTCATGTTGGCGAGGAATTCGCTTTTTGCGATATTTGCTGCCTCAGCACGTGCTGCCAGATCCTGAGCGATCTCGGTTTGGCGATGCAGCTGCTTACTCAAGGCTTCCAACTCCAGCCGTGCGCGTACCTGTTCATCGATATCGATATGAACACCAATCATTCGACGTGGTTCGCCGTTGGCCGTGCGTTCCACCACTTCCCCCATGGCGCGAATCCAAAGCCAGGTTCCATCTTTCTTCTTCAGTCGATGCTCGATCGAATAGGGGACGGACTGATCCGCGAAATGAGACCGAACGCTGTTCAATGCACGCGGCAGGTCGTCGGGATGAACCAGCGTTTGCCACGTTTTGAAGTGCATATCGAGTTCACCAGGGGCATACCCCAGCATGGTCCAATACGTATCGTTAAAAAAGGCCTCATCGGTCGATACGTTCCAATCCCACAACCCAACGCCGGCTGCACGAATGGCAAGGTCGTGACGACTCTCAGCAACACGCTGATCCTGGATGCTCGTGATGGATCCCGACATACGCAGCGCACGGCCTGACGCATCTCGAACGGACCGCCCGCGCGCACGGAACCAATGGTACTCACCCGACGGCATGCGCAGCCGATATTCGACGTCGTAAGTCGTGTTCCTTTCGACGTGTGAATTGACCGCCGACATCGTCGGTTCCTTATCGTCAGGATGGATCAACTCCAGGAACGAATCGAGGTGAGGCTTGAATGAGTCGTACTGATCCGGCGTCAGGCCAACGAGTTGCTTGAAGGAATCGGAATACCAGACTTCCGCAGTCGCCGGATTGTAATCCCACAGCCCCTCACTCGCACCGAGTACCGCACTTTCAAAGCGATCTTGGAGTTCCGCGAGTTGCTTCTCGGCACGGCGCCGCAGCGTCATGTCACTCATGGCACCGAGCACTCGTGTAGCCTTGCCCGTTTGATCACGTGCGATGAAGGCGCGATCAAAGACGTCGGCGTAGGTGCCGTCGGCGAGAAGAAGACGGTATTCAGCGTCCCAGCGAACGTCTTGACCCTCCAGTAACTCGATGACGCTCTGCGTGATGCGCTCGCGGTCATCGGGATGAATGCGCT
>JBMYUM010000027.1:0-9778 GCA_049605375.1 Phycisphaerae bacterium
CGATACAATCTGCCGTACCATCGCCATCGGTGTCAGTGTCGGCGACATGGCAGCCACAAACGCCTGCAGTTGCCTTGGTCGGATCGGAAGGGCATTCATCCACGCAGTCCGGTGTTCCATCGCCGTCGGAATCCGTTTCCAATGACCCGCATCCGCAAGTGCCGGGTTCGGTTTTGTTGGCGTCGTTGGGGCAACCATCGAGGCAATCGACCGTACCGTCATCATCGGAGTCGATCGTATCGTCCTGGCCCGGGCATTGATCCAACTCGTTGGGGACGCCATCGCCATCGTCATCGAGAATGTGCTCGTAAGCACCAACATCCAGATAGCCGATCGAGCCTGCGCCGAAGTTCGCAGTTCCCAGGTGGTCGTACGTGCGGATCGTTCCGTCAACATCATATTCGCCGCCACCAAGCGCGACATACGCGTCGTGGTCGGCCGCATCAATACCGAGCGTTCCAATCTGGAGCCGATAGTCGCCGTTGGCTGCGTCAACAAATTGCGCCCAACCACTGAGATAGGGAGTACTCGAACCGAGGAACAGCGACGAATTCATGATCGGATAGACATCTGAGATGCCACTCGTAGGAGTATCATCAAATGCACAGTTGGTGATCGAGATGTTACCGCTGATGGCGAACGTCGATGTATTCTCTGCAAAGGTACAATTCAGCATTTGCACGGAGTCTTCAGCTTCGACCGTGTAGGGGGCGCCTTCGTTACGGGCGAAAAGACAGTTACGCATAGTGATCGTGCCGCGCCCACGAAACGCGCTCGCGATGTTTCCACCGGTGTTGTCCAGGAAGCGGCATTGAGCAAAGGTCACCATGGCATTGCCACCCGTGCTGGCCGCTGCGCCACCGCGCAGATTAGGCGCATCGCAGTTCCTGAAATCGATGCGTCGGTATGTTGAGTTGCAACTCCAACCGATATACAGACCGCCACCACCGTAGTTATCTGTTGGCCGACCATTGATGATCGTAAAGTCTTCCAGCGTGCTCGCATCAACTTGATTGTAAATGACGGAGTCGCTGTATTCCCCATCAATGAATGTGCGATCCCTGCCCTGACCTCGAATCGTCACATGAACGTCTTCGAGTGTGATACCTGATTCGCGAATGATACCCGCACAAAGCTCAATCACATCGCCTTCAGCGGCATGCTCAATGGCATCCTGAATCGTTGCATAGGCATTACCCTGAGTGACGTTCGAGGCCACTGCGCCGTCGTCGCAGTCGCAAGCGTCGCCGTCGCCATCACCATCGCTGTCCGTTTGATCCGGATTGGGCACAAACGCGCAGTTGTCACAGCCATCGGTGATTCCGTCGTCATCAAGGTCAAGCGAATCGTCGAAACCAGGACATTGATCGCAGCCGTCTGCAACGCCGTCACCGTCGCTGTCAATGGCATCATTGTGTCCGGGGCAAATATCATATTGGTCGCCAACGCCATCGTTGTCGGTGTCGGTCAGGCCTTGGAATTCGAATGCGCCCAGGTCGAGGATGCCGTTCAGGGCAACGCCGGTATTGGCAGTGCCTTGGTCATCCTTGAAGCGAGGTTGATCCAGCAGGTCGACAACCGGACCTTCGTAGAAAGCGCCATTGGCTGCTTCGCCGAGCAGGATGGCGTTTCCGGTATCAATTCCCAACGATCCCGGTGCAAGACGCAGGTCACCGTTCGCCGCGTCGACGAATGTGGGAACACCATCGATGTTGTCGCCCGTTGCGCCTTCGTACAGGCTTCGAACCGAGTTGAGGGTGCTGACATTGAAGATAAAGCCATCCACGATCGAGTTGTAGAGATTGAGCTGTCCTGCGACGAGATTCAGCGCCGTATTCTGTCCACCTGTAATCGTACAGTTGACAACTTCACACGTCGTATTACCTCCCATGTGGAACGTCACGGTAGTCGCGATGTTCCGGAATGCGCAATTCAAGAACGTTGGAACGCCGGAATCAGCCCTGACAAACACCGTCGCGAAGTTGAGCAATCCGCCATTGAATTCGCAGCGTTCGACAAGTGAAGCACCACCCAGATCCAGGGGGGTGCCGACGACACAATCGTCAAATCGTATGTTTCTCAGCGTCGGTGAGGCATTCCCGGTGACGATGCCGTCGCCACGATAGTTGTTGATCGTGAAATCTGAGAGAATCATCGCGCTCGTTTGATTACCGTTGATCTCAAAAACAGCATTGTAATCACCATCGTCCTGATCACCGCCATCGATGCGCGTGATGTCCTTACCGGCCCCGCGAAGTTCAAGATCCACGCCGCTGGGGAAGATGATGTCGTCTTCAAAGAGCGTGCATGGACCCAGCTGAATGACGTCACCATTCGCGGCGGCATTGACCGCATCTTGGATTGTCCGGTGCGTCGTATCCTGGGTCACATTGTGAATGTTCAGTCCAGGGCAATTGTCACACGCATCGCCGACTTGATCGCCGTCCGAGTCATTCTGATTGTCCTGTTGGACGAATGGGCAGTTATCGCAAACGTCGCCGACCTGATCGTCGTCCACATCTTCCTGCAAGGGGTTGTAGATGGTAGGACATAGGTCGCATAGATCGCCGACACCATCGCCGTCAATATCGGATTGGTCAGGATTACTGACTGGCGTAGGGCAGTTGTCGCATGCATTACCGGCACCATCCATATCGTTGTCTTCCTGACCAGGATTGTAAATCGACGGACAGTTGTCCTGCGTGTCATAGTAGCCGTCGCCATCCGTGTCGCGCACGAATTCGATGCTCCAACCACCCCACAGATGTCCGGCGGACCAACCCGTGTGCGGAGGATAACCGGCAGCCATGACGTAGATGCGCCAGGTACCGTTCACCTGAATGTTCGGAAAGTGAGCCATGTCTTCCGCATAGCCAGGATTGTAGAACGGCGCAGGTGCAAGCATAACGGGGGTATTTGAACCCAGGTGTGGGCTGTATCTACCGGTTGTGAGCGGAAATTGCGCAGGTGGTTCGCCATCGGCGAAAGTAAGGTCAGCGTTAGTGACAGGGATTTCAGCGCCGACCCAACTCATCAGCACCACGCTGTCGCGGCTGTTGTTGTTGGGCGGAACGAGCAGGACGTTGAGCATGTATGGTTTCGGGTGAGTAACGCCGTGCAAGGTCACTTCCACACGAAAGTCGCCCGTGATTCCTGAAACGTCGATTTCCGTCGGATAGGGGGATGCCGCCCGGCGCCGATAGCCGTTGGATTCTGGCGGGTGTGGCGATCCTTCCACCGGGAGAACGGAAATCACGGTGTCGTTGGAAAACGTCTGTGCCGAGACTGTGTTTCCGAGGACTGAGCACACGCTCATCGTGAGCAACAGGGATATTGGGCCGGTTAAGAGCTTGTTCGAACGAGGTTGGGTGACCATCGTTGATGTCCTTCCCATGAGAAGAGTTTCAATGGTGGGGCGCCGTCACCGATCAGGCGTCCCCGGTTCGTCCAGTCTTCCCAACTACGAGAAGCCCGGAAAAACGGGGACATGAAAATTCTGCGAATGCCGACCAAAATTGGGGGAATCGTAGGTTCCGAAAATAAAGGAACTTACGGTACAATCAGAGGCATGGAGGAGGGACCACACAACAAACCGGCTGCCGGGGATAACCAGGGCCATCCCGACGTCACGTTGCTGCTCGATCGTCTCGCATCCGGTGATGAAAACGCCGGAAATGCGTTGCTGCCGATTGTCTACAGTGACCTGCGGGCATTGGCCGGCAGCTATTTCCGTGGCCAACGGGCGGACCATACACTTCAACCCACAGCGCTCGTTCATGAGGCATTCATCAAGCTGGTCCGTGCGACCGGTGGCGAATACGAGAATCGAAGCCACTTTCTCGCCGTCGCTGCGACCGCCATGCGACAGATTCTCAAAGACCATGCGCGAGGGAAGGCGACGGCCAAGCGTGGCGGCGGCGCGGAACGTATCGATCTCGACAACTTGGAGACGCCAACCGGCGGAAGAGTGGTTGATGCCGTCGCACTCGACGATGCGCTCGACAGATTGTCCGAAGCTGACGAACGGATGGGACGCATCATCGAGCTCTGGTTCTTCGGCGGCATGACCGTCGCTGAGATTGCTGAACACATCGGCGTTTCGGATCGGACCGTTAAACGCTCCTGGCGTCAGGCAAAAGCGTGGCTCAATTCTGAGTTGGCCGTAGATTAAATCTGCTCACTTTCGCGGGGGATGACCATGGAGTCAGGGGAACGCATTCGACGAGTCATGCACGTATTCGATGAGGTGTGCGATCTTCCACCCGAGCAACGGTCTGCGGAGATCGCAAGGCTCTGCGGCGACGATAGGGAACTCATCGAACGCGTCGAGCGCATGCTCGAAGCGGAGTCAGCTGATACGGCACTGATTCAGACGGCAGAAGCTGGCGCAGGTGCTGAACTGGTTCTTGGCGATATGCCCCCGTCAGGTACCGATAGCCGGCTTCCGGACCAGATTGCGTCCTACAAGATCATTCGGGAACTGGGACGGGGCGGCATGGGTGTCGTCTACGAGGCTGAGCAGCAAAACCCTCGACGACGTGTTGCCCTCAAGATCATTAAGCAGACTTTTGAATCGTCACAGCTATTGAGCCGTTTCCGGCGGGAAGCTCATGTGTTGGGACAGCTTCGCCATCCAGGTATTGCTCAAATTATTGAGGCCGGCACAACGACGATCGGCCATTCCGATATTCCCTTCTATTCCATGGAACTCATCGACGGCGAACGCCTCGACAAATATGCGGAGAAACTGGAGCTCCGCGATCGTGTTGAACTGATGGCCCGTGTGTGCGACGCCGTTCAGCACGCGCATCAGCGCGGAATTATTCACCGTGACCTCAAGCCGGCGAACATCATCGTTGTTCAGCATGAAACGGGGACCGGCCTCGATGAAGCCAGCACGACTCGGACAACCATCGATGACATTGGTCAGCCTAAGATCTTGGATTTTGGCATTGCACGTATGACCGATGCCGACGTGCAGGTGACGACAATCCAGACTCATGCCGGACAGATCATCGGAACACTCGGATACATGAGCCCGGAGCAGGTTGCCGGCGACACAGAAGCGCTCGATACGCGATGTGATGTCTACGCCCTCGGCGTCTTGTTGTACCAGTTGCTTGCCGGTCAGTTGCCGTTGGAGCTTCACGGAAAACCGATTGTTGAGGCTGCCCGACTGATCCGCGAAGTCGAACCTCGTCGTTTGAGTTCACTTGATCATTCCCTCCGTGGCGATCTCGATACGATTGTCGGAAAAGCGGTAGAGAAAGACCCCGCGCAAAGATACGCGTCGGCTGCAGCGCTGGCTGAAGATCTTCGCCGGTATCTTGTCCATGCCCCGATTACCGCGCACCCGCCGAGTGCGATGTACCAGCTTCGCAAATTCACGAGTCGCAACCGCGCGCTTGTCGGTGGAATCGCAACCACGCTCGTCATGCTGGTTCTGGGGGTCATTGGTACGTCCGTCGGGCTTGCCTCGGCTCTGCAGGCCAACCGCGATCTGCAGCAGAGCAATGTCGACTTGGAGCTTGTGAACAAGAAACTCGCGAGAACGAATGATGATCTGAAAGCCGTAAGCGATTTTCAGGCGCAGCAACTCGGGCGAATCGATGTGCCGGCAATGGGGCAGGGGATTCAAGACGAATTACTGCGGGCGACAGCTGAAGCACGACGGGATCAACTGAAGGAGATGATTGATGAAGTGAACTTCACCGATCTCGCGCGCGTGTCCCTGGATCAGAATATCTTTGAACAGTCCTTGCGGACGGTCGATGAGCAGTTTGCCGACCAGCCGCTCGTGCAAGCGAAGTTACTCGTAAGTCTTGGCATTGCGCTCCGTGAACTCGGTCTGCATGAACGGGCCAAAACGCCGCTTCAGCAGGCATTCGATCTATGCAAAGAGCACCGTGGTGAGAGGCATCACGAAACAGCCAGCGCGATTTTTGAGTTTGGCATTTTGCTCCACGAGATGGGAGAACACGATAGTGCCCACGAAAAATACCAACAAGCAATGAATACGATCGCGGGTGATGAGTTTGAAGATCAGGCCTTGGTCCTGACAATCAAGACCTACATCGCCAAGATCTTCTCCTTACAAGGTAAAGACAATGAAGCACTTGAGCTGAACAAGGCAGTTGCAGATGGGCGTGAACGCCTGTTGGGAAAAGACCATAAGGATACGCTTTCCATCCGAGCAGAGCTCGCGACAAATTATCTCAAGATCGGAAAACTGGAAGAATCTCTGCAGGCATTCCGTGAAGTACACGAAACACAAAGCGAATCGATCGGGCCGCTTCATCAGGAAACGCTGACAACACTCAGCTACGTGGCTGCCGTACTCTATCAAATGGATCGCGCTGATGAAGCCGTCGACGTCGGCAGGCAGGCACTTGAAGGCCGACGAAAAACGCACGGCGATGATCACCCTTACACCCAAATCTCAGTTGGTAATGTGGCCGCGTTTCTGGTGGCCGCGGGGCGTATCAGCGAGGCTGGGCCGCTCTATCGTGAAGCGCTGGATACCAATCAGCGCATCAACGGCCCCGATCATCCATCAACGGTGACCGCGATGCACAACCTCGGTTATTTTCATGCCCGTCAGGGGGAATATGAAGAAGCGAACGAATACTACCAACTCGTTTATGAAGCCGATGTTCGCGCTGGAGGTGAAGACAGTTATCCCGGCATGCATACGAAGGGCAATATCGGCCAGAACCTGATTCGTCAGCAAAAATTCGAGGAAGCTGAGACCGTGCTCGGTGAACTGCTCGAGCAACGCACAAGAGTGCTCGGCGAAACGCATAAAGACACGCTCTGGTCGCAAAAAACGCTGGCGCGATGCTACTACCGCTGGGGGAAAACCAAAGAAGCGGAGTCAATCATCACGCCTGCCCTTGCCGCCTATCGGGAACATATGGGGGTTGATTTTCCGCATACCATCGATGCCATGGATCTCTTGGCAGAGGTGCACATGAAGCTCGATCGACCGACCGAGGCAATTGGATTGTATCACGAAATTCACGAGTTACGGCGTCAATCACTGGGAGAAGATCACGCCAAAACACGGAAAGCACGGGAAAATCTGGATAAGGCAAAACAGCAGGTCAAACAGAAGTCACCGAACGCCGGCGCTGAGTCGGGCAACGAAACATGACGTTTCGTGCGACCGGCATGAGGCGCGACGCTGAACCATAGGCCGCGCCGATGAACACGAGCCACGCCGATGAACACGGGCCGCGCTGATGAACACGGGCCTGTCAACGTTCGTCCAGGCTGAACATAGCGAACATCAGCCGAGGTCGATCAGTTCTTTCTTCCGCGATGTCCCACGAGGCTCAACAATATTCACGTTGATGCACTCATTGCTGGTGTTGAACCGCAAAACAAGAAAACGCGAACCGTCAATGACAAGTGAGCTGTCATAAACGCGGACGTCTTGATTGCGTTCGACGCTTTGAAGAATCATCTCCGGCGCTTTCAAGTCCTGGGTGCGCTCGCACTCTTCCGGTGTCTTGCCGTGCAACTCATGAAACAGCGTGGCAATCTGACGTCGGTCAACTTCGAATTTGTTCTTGGATACTTCGGCTACTTTGCCACGCTGCAGTTCAACGGCATAACGAGTCTCGCCCGTAGGGTCCGCGGCATCGGTATAAAGAAGCAACTCTCGCTTCGAATCATCCATGACAATCAAGGTTTCCAATCGCGGTCCAAACATCCGGTCTGCGGCCGTCTCATCCCGCCCCTTCAGCTCGTCAGCAATTTCCTTGACCTCCGCATCCCGAATCGCCGATCCGACCGCCATGACCGCCAGCGTGGCACCTGCCGCAATGCAACCGGAAGAAAGCGACAGCGTCGCGGTGAGTCCACACAGGCTGACCCACCGAACCAAGGTAGAACATGAATGAAACATGGCAAATCTCCCAGTAACTGACGGCCGACCGTTGCGCTCTTTGTCGAGCACCCAACTCGTGGCGGACATCGTACCGCAAACAACGACCGGCGTAACGCCATACGACAGCCAAATTTAGGCATCGTGTCAGAGCTATCAGGCCATGAATAGCCATGGGAATGGTCCACCTGGAGTGGGCATATCAGCGAATTCGTTGCTATCATCTGCATCCAGTGAATGATCTGGAACGAACGGCAATTTCAGGGCGGGAAGACTGAATCTGAACCGGTCAACTCCGCGCAACGCACGTACTCGATTTCAAAAGGACATTGTTCCATGAAGACCGTGAATATTCTCGCTGTCACTTTCCTCTGTGCATCCGTATCAGATGCCGGCGATTGGAGTCGCTTCCGCGGCCCAGACGGCTCAGGGGTGATCCAGGGCCCCGAATTGCCGGCATCCTGGTCGTCAAAATCCAATCTCAAATGGCGCACGCCGTTGCCCGGAAAGGGGGTCTCGTCACCGATCGTTGTCGGTAATCGTGTCTATCTGACCTGCTATACCGGTTATGGACTTGATCCGGAAAAGCCCGGGAAGGTCGATGAACTTGTCCGCCATTTGATTGCGTTCGATCGGCTGACGGGTGAAGAAGTATGGCGCACATCGGTCAAATCGATGGCCGAAGAAGACCCCTACAAAGGTTTTATCACGCAGCATGGCTACGCCAGCGCGTCCCCCGTTTCTGACGGCGAACACGTATTCGTCATATTTGGAAAATCCGGACTGTTCGCGTTTGATCAAAGCGGAAAGCAAGTATGGCGCACAGAACTGGGTACGAAATCGGATCCGGCCAGATGGGGTGACAGCGCGAGCCCCATATTGGTCGGAGACACCCTTGTCGTCGACGCCGGCGTGCTTGGCAACCACGTTGTCGGGATCGATAAGAAAACGGGTGACAAACGCTGGTCAATCGAAGATCCGTCCTTTACCAACAGTTGGGCGACGCCGTCCGTCTTGCGAGTTGATGGCAAGACACAGGTCCTGGTTCATGTCCCGAAGAAGGTGATGGCGCTGGAGCCCAAATCGGGTGATGTCATCTGGAGCGCGACATCGCCACTCAACGATGCCACCTGTGGAGGGATTGTGACGAAAGGGGAGCGCGCATATTTGATGGGAAGCCGTGAAGGGCACGGCATGGCCATCGACTGCACCGGTTCGGGCGACGTCTCCGAATCGCATGTCAAATGGAACAAGAGGATTCGTTCTGGAATCGCCACACCGGTCGTCGTGGGCGAGAACATGTACTGGAGCAGCGGCGGGATCTTCTTCGCGGCCGATCTCAAGACCGGTGAATACAAGTACCGCGAGCGGCTGCCGCGCTTGGGTGAGTCAGCCGGTGGTTTTCCGAACGGCGACTATTCCTCGCCAATCGCGGTCGGCAACAAAATTGTCCAGTTCACCCGTAACGGGGAAAGTTACGTGATTGAGGCCGGTGACGAATTCAAGATCGCGTCCCACAATGCCCCCTTCGAAGATGACGACAGCGCATTCAGCGCTACGCCCGCAGCGAGCAATGGTGAATTGTTCATGCGCTCAGAGAGCTTCCTCTACTGTATCGCTGGCAAGTGATACCGAACGCAACACACGCAATGGAGTCGTTTCTGCGGCGCTGTCTTGTACGCACGTAGAAACGACTCATCATCCCTCACTATGTGCGTTCGCACGTGAGCTGTTGCCCGTCCCAAACCACATCAAATGTCGTGTTGTTCCCGATGATCTGCCCGCACTCGACGCTTCCCAGATTTGGGGAAATACTTCGACCAGCTTCGAATGATATAGACTCACCTTGTGTGAGATTGGAAATCTCCCGAACGGTCTCAGTGCCCGGCG
>JBMYUM010000027.1:9788-18178 GCA_049605375.1 Phycisphaerae bacterium
ACGCGATTCGAAGGAACCAGGGCTTCGGTCGAAAGAAAGATGTGAATATTCTCGCGCGTATCGGCATTTCGAAGCGTAAACGTAGCTGAGACGGATGGAATGCCCGAACACAATTCGGCTTGCGACTCGAACGAAGTAGCCAGTGCTTCGCCGATCAGATGCACAATGTAGGCTTGTGCGTAGGCCTCCAAATTGCTTGCTGCCTCTTCGGCGTTCTGAATGCGCCCTTCACAAGCCTCAATATCAATCTCATCGGCCGTTGCGTCTGTCATATCCTCATCAGGGTCACAAGCCAGTCGAGCGTCGACCAGATCGAGTCGAGCGATGATCGCCGAACAATAGAGTAGAGCACCATTGGCGGCCGCAGCCTGTTGACTCACATTGGAACCGAGGATCGTGAGGGACGGCGCATCACCAAATCCATCCTGTATGCACCGTTGTTGAGCGAATGCGTCAATGGCTTCCGCGGCACACTCGAAGACATTGGTGCCGTCGCTGGCTCCGTCATTGCCCAGACTCTGAAGACGGGGCCGTACCTTCACGCCGGAAGGTGTGAACGTAGAGTCGCTTGCCTCAACAGGAGTAAGGTCAGAAACTTCCAAGGCCTCACCGGAGTCTTGGGTGAACACGACGTCAAACGTACTGTCGTCAGCGGTCGCGAACTCGAATCGGCCGGGCTCGTTGACTGATTCAACCTCGGCCGCTGCCGGTCGCGCGTTCTCATCAAAACTGGCACTGATACTCGCGTCTTCTTCAATTGTACGAATCGCATCGATGATGCCGGTCGTTTGATCACCGCTGAAAGTCGTACTCGATTGAACACCGCGAGTGATAGTGATCAACGAATCTCCGGAGCGTGGAAACGCAAACGTTGTTTCATCGGAGTCGCTGGCAATGGGGGAGCAGGTACAAATGACCAGGCAGAAGCTCGACACAGCCACGGTTCCAATCCCGGCATTTTTCGATACTCGCATGTTAGTCTCTCGAGGTTTTCGCAAGTTCAATGAAACGCGGTTCAAGATCCACTCATCAAAGAAAATAATGCAACAATCTGCGATTCGATCAAGTGCCCGTGACGGCGAGCGATGAAATCGATGGCTCCAGGGCCTGCGAAGTTCGGAGCGAGAACGCGATGAAGGATCATCGTTTCCCCAAATTCTCTCAAATAGTTGGGCAATTTTTTGGCGCAGTGCAAACGGAGAGTGCGTGTACCCCTGTAAGGAGCCCGGGCTGGGGCTCCAAACGACTTCCGCGTTTGCATCGCAGGGGGACTGAATATGTTGAATCACGCTTGTATCGCCTCGTTCTGTTGTATTTTCGCCAGTGCCGCCGTTGCACAAACGCCGCTGAGCGCGGTGTTCACCTACCAGGGGCGGCTGCAGGATGGGGAAACCCCCTTGGATGGCACGGTCGATATGGAATTTCGACTCTTCGACGCCGTATCCGGCGGCAGCCAGATAGGGGCATCGCAGATTTTCACGGACCTCTTGATTGCCGGCGGCGTGATCACGGTCGAGCTCGACTTTGGGGTGATGGCTTTCAACGGTGATGCGCGCTGGTTGGAAATCGCAGTTGCGAACCCCGCCGGCGGCCCGTTCGTAGTTCTGACGCCACGTCAACCTCTTGCGGCGACGCCCTATGCCCAAACCGCGCTGGAGGCGAAGTCGATCGCCGGCATCGACGGTCACTCGCTGAACGGCTTCAACGACGGACCTACCGACGCACTCTATGTTGATAATGCCGGGAACGTCGGTATCGGTCGAATCGATCCGATGACGGCACTTGATGTGAACGGCACAGTGACCGCGGATTCATTCGTAGGCGATGGCTCCGGTTTGTCCGGTATCGCCGGTGATGATTTCGGTACGTTTGCAGCCGGAAGCGGAGCGGTAGCTCTGGCGTTCGACGGGGCGAACATCTGGACGGCCAACCAGAACGGCAACACCGTCAGCCGGATTGCGTCAGTCAAGTAAGCCGATCGCTGCAATCGGGAGGAGAGGGATGCGTACGGGACACGCACAATCGTGGGTGTCCTTTTTCCATTGGCGTATCACAACGGCATGACGCCCGTCGCACGGCCGGCAAATGCTCTCACACTCATCTCGTCATAAGGCTTGGCGATCGACCTTGTGAATCACATCCATACGCCGATATAATTCGCACAGCGCAGAAATCAGAGTGTCTGATCACATAGTGCATTTCGTCGGAGCCACAAGAAATGATCAAATTCGTCATGTGCCTGTCGCGCCACCCGGACTTGACACGCGCACAGTTTCTGGACTACTGGCAAAATCAGCATGCGCCATTGTTCCAGAGTTTTGCTGAGACGCTCGGTGCGAGAAAATACGTTCAGGATCACACCGTGGATTCTCCGCTGAACGGAGCGTTACAGGAATCGCGCGGCATGATGCAGGCGTTTGATGGCGTGGCAGAGGTCTGGTTCGAATCAGAGCAGGCGTTGATCGAAGCCATGAGCTCGGAAGAAGGCCAGAAGATCGGGGCCATTCTCGCTGAAGACGAATCCAAGTTTGTCGATCACGCCAGATCAACGGCATTCATTGCGACAGAGCATGCTGTCTGAACAAACGCTCTCAATGGTGTGAACCGAATATATGTTCGACGAAAGGAATAAGGCATGCAGAACGCTGAATCGGCACCCAAGTTTGCCGTAGCGGGTGATGTCTATGCAATACTGGCGGCTGGTGCGGATACGGCCGGTGCAATGACTCTCATCGAAGCGAACGTGCCGCCTGACGGTGGCCCGCCGCCGCATACCCAGAACGATGTCGAGAGTTTCTACATTCTGCATGGTGAAGTGACGTTCATGGTCGAAGGCAAGGAGGTCATTGCCCGGAAAGGTGATTACCTCCGCGTCGAACCCGGTCAGCTTCACGCGTTCAAGAACCGTTCATCACATTCTGCCCGCATGCTCCTGCAAACCATGCCGGCCGGGCTCGACGACTATTTCAGGGAAGTCGGTCGTCCAGCAAAGTCGATGGACGACCACCAGCCGCCGACTCCGGAAGAAATTGACAAGCTCAAAGCGCTGGCACCGAAGTTTGGTATCGAGATCAAGATCTGACCCACGTGGAAGAGCATCCATCGTTGACTTCCGTCCAACGTGACAGAAACATACGTTTGCCAGCCGAAGATTTTCTGGCCGGTCACGAATCATGAGGTAGGCTGTAGTAGAAAGGAGCCTGCTCATGAGTGTGCTTCATCATCACGACTCACCGCGTTTCTCGTCTCAGGACGTCCTTTGCTGGCTGGCTCATGGCCTTCTCTTTCTGTGGCTCGCCTTCTGGGTTTGGTTCAATATCGCGAGCGCCTTCAGCGAAGATGATGGCCAATTTTGGCATCTTGGCTTTGCAGGTGTTCAGGTAGCACTTGTGGCAGCGATTTTTCGATGGCCAGGTGTGGGCGGTATCGCCATGATCTTGTTCGGCGCTGCTGCTGCCATCCTTTTTCCCAACCCGGGCGCACTATTCATGCTGGCAGTTCCAGCGATCGTAATCGGTGCGATGCAGTGGCTGATCGTCTCACGGTCGCACGAGCGCCGGGAATAGCATCGACGGGTCTCGATCGCGAGTGGCCGGCATGCCGATCAAATGGTGCCGATCGGCTGTCCTGTCAAAGCGGGTGCAAATGTCATAGAGTCATGGCATGATGCACGATGCGAAAACTTCTCCGGTTGTTCACATAGCACTCCTGCGCGGAATCAACGTCGGTGGCAAGAACAAACTGCCCATGGCAACGCTTGTGTCGATGTTCGAGGAAGCCGGTGGGGCAGAGGTGAGGACGTATATCCAGAGCGGCAACGTTATGTTCCTCGCGTCTCGGACAAGGGGCTCGAAGATCACGGACGATGTGAGTCAGGCAATCAAGGCCAAACTTGGATTGAACGTACCGGTCGTTGTTCGCACCGTCGGGGACTTCAAGAAGATGATCAAGGCAAATCCCTTTGCAGAAGTGGACCAGCCTGACAGGACGGTTCATATTGGATTTCTCAAAGACAAACCGACGAAGGCGAATCTGTCCAAGCTCGACCCCGATCGTTCAACGGGTGACGAGTATCGTGTCGTTGGCCGGCATGTTTTCATGCATCTACCGAACGGCGTAGCAAAAACGAAACTGACCAACGCCTACTTTGATCATGCACTGGCAACAACGATGACCGTACGAAACTGGCGAACCGTCAGCAAGATTCTGAATATCGCCGAGGGTTTCTGAATATCGCCGATGACATGGAGTCTCCCGTCAAAAAGTAGGTCCCGCCCTGGCCCTGATTTTCTTAACTCAGCAGATTTCTAATGGCCCGAATACGCGTGCCATGCTCGAGCCCGCGTATCCGTAGAAGGGTGTTATGCCCAAGCCCGCGTATCCGTAAAAGGGTGCCATGCCCAAGTCCGAGTATCCGTAGAAGGCTGCCACGCCCAAGCCCGTGTATCCGTAGAAGTATGCCATGCCCAAGTCCGCGTATCCGTAAAAGGGTGCCATGCCCAAGTCCGAGGAGTGAAACGACGAGGCGCGGGCATGAGTCCCTCAACCATCGTAAAGCTCCACCCTCAGATACCCTGCTTGAATCTTCGATTCAAGCATGCTCAAAAACGTCAATCAAGCAACACATCATGCACGACGGTACGTCGGACCCCGGCCCGACATTTACCTCAATGCTTGCTCCAATCCTCCGTCTGCCAACGGACTTTTGTATTGCCATCAAGCGAAACAGAGGAAATACCAACCTGGGAGAACTTGTCGTTGACATAGAGTGTCCATTGTTTTCCGTTCGTCGCTTCGACGCCGCATACGCTCGTGATCAACGCGCCAAACTTCGGATGCGTGGAAAATGCGAGGCCTACCATCTGGTGGATGGCGTCAAAGGCATTGGTTCCGGCGGGAAACGAACGTATCGCTTTCACATCCAGCCCCGAGTCCTTATCTGTCACGACGAGCTCGAATCGTACAGATTGCTTCTGTTCATCACTGCTTCCTTGGCTCACCGTCGGTGCTGCCGATCCCATGCATAACGTAAGCAGGGCGAGAGTCGTGTGTGCCGTGTGCATCGATTTGTCTCCTAGCCGTGGTTTTTCTTCGAGTTGCGCTCTATCCAACCGCAGGAACGTCTCCAATCGGACGACATGCGACGTGGTACGCCGAAGGAAAATATCCGATCCTTGTCAGCACAAAGCGATAAGAGCCCCTCGGAATTCCATGAACCACACAGTCGTTACGATAGTGTGACTTGATCGTCATGACCGTGCGATGACGCTCCGCATTCCGGGCAAACCGTGCCGCTGATGCCGGTCAGGTCGTAGCCGCAAAGTACGCAGATCGCGATACCCTGTCGCGCCAACTCCGCACGCACAAAGCGCCGGGCGCGACCGCGTCCGGCGAACAGAAAGACAACCAGGATGGTGAGCATCATCAGGGAGAAGGAAAGGAAGCCACTCAGGTCACTGAAAGTGCTGGTCAGTCCGAGCCAGTCAGTGAGGGTGTTCTCGAGAAAGTCAGCCAACACCATCGGACCCAAGAGTAGGATCGCAGCAAAGGCGTAGAAAAATGGTTGGTACGCAAGGATCAATAACGCGGACTTCTGCCTTGGTGTTGAAATCCGATCCAGCTCAGGGCACACCAGTGCAAACAGCCGTAAGATGATGGCCATCAGGAATACTGCACTTCTTCCCGGGACTGGTCCGTTCGTTCAGATCCGCATTCCGGACAACGCTCGTCACGAATGCCACGCAGGTCATAGCCGCAAGGTACACAGATCGCTACGCCACGTTCGACCAGCATGCGCCGCAAATTCCGCCGCGCGCGGCCCAGTGCAAAATAAAGGATGATGGCGAATCCACCTAGCATGAGGGCCATGAAGATGGAAAGGGCGGCGAGTTTGACCGTCGTCGGCGAGATGGACCACTCCGCCCATTGGGCGGCCGTGCGCACCCAGCTCTTCAAGTTGCCGGCCACCACGAAAATCAACAACATGATAAACACGGGGACCGTGCTCAGTGGTGCCAGGTGACTGACCACCAACGCATCCATCCGATCATCGCGGTCTGGAAACCGAGCGAGCTCCGGATAAAGACGCTTTAGAAATGACGTCACGACGTGGAGCATAGAACACCATCATGACAGGTTCGGCAGCAGGATCAAGTGATACTCAACCGCTTGCCAGGACGAGCACATTCTGCCGGCTCTCGTTCTCGTGAGACCTGTGCGATGCGGGGCGGCGTCTACACATCCCGACACACGGGTGCCCAGGTCCGCGAGACTCAAAATGGCGCGTCACTCGACGCGCCCGATGGGGCATAGCCGCTTTCATCAAGCAACGCCAACGGGCGGAACTGTGTCAGCTTCTTGATGAATGTCATTTCGATGTTGCCGACAGGGCCGTTACGCTGTTTTGCAATAATCAGCTCCGCTTTGCCCTGTGCCTCGATATCATCGGGCTTGTAATACTCTTCACGGTGCAGAAGAAGAATGACGTCCGCATCCTGCTCGATCGCACCCGATTCGCGAAGGTCGCTCATGATCGGACGCTTGTCCTGACGACCCTCCGCCATGCGGTTCAGCTGGGCCATGGCAATGACCGGGACCTTCAACTCTCGCCCGAGTGCCTTCATGGAACGACTGATCGTTGAGACCTCGGACTGCCGACTCTCGGAACCCGGTACGTGCATCAACTGAAGATAATCGATGAATACCGCCTGAATATCGTACTTCTGCTTCAGGCGACGAGCCTTTGCCCGTAACTCCATCGGTGTCATCCCAGGTGTGTCGTCCACGAACAGGGGGGCATCCTGGTAACTGTGGCATGCGTTGAACAGCCGGTAACGGTCTTCTTCAGAGAGCATGCGTCGTCGAATCTTCTGAGACTCCACTTGCGCCGCGGCACTGATCAAACGTGCCGCCACCTGGTCGGTGCTCATTTCCATGGAGAAAAAGACGCAGGGAGTTCGTTCGCGAAGAGCAAGGTGGGCGCACATGTTAAGCCCAAGCGCGGTTTTCCCCATCGAGGGACGCGCGGCCAGAATAATCAGATCGCCAAGCTGAAAACCACTGAGATACTCGTCGAGCTTGGGAAAACCCGAGGGCAGCCCGGTCATCGACGCGTCTTCGTCACTTTCCAGCTGCTTGGCGAGACGAATGACGGCCTCGTTGATCGATTCAGTTTCGCCGCTGACACGCCGACCGGTGACACCGAAGATGCTCGACTCCGCATTGTCGAGAATCAGACGTGCGTCTTCCATGCCGGCATACGCCGATTCCGCCACCTCCTGTGTACATCGAATCAGGTCACGCAACATGCCCTTGTCACGGACAATCTTGGCGTAGTATTCAACGTTCGCCCACTCCGCGAAACTCTCGGCAAGCTGAATCATGTATTCCTGACCGCCGATGAACTCCATCAGCTCCCGTCGTCGGAGTTCGTCAGAGACGATGATCAGGTCGATCGCCTTGGTGGGATCGTCATACAGATCCACCAGAACTTCAAACAGTTTCTGGTGAGCAGGAAGGTAGAACCAGCGTGATTCGCTTCGAAGGATGACCCCGAGTGCTTCGCCAATGGCGTCTCGGCTCATCATCATCGAGCCGAGCAGCGCCATTTCCGCATCAAGATCCTGGGGGGGAACACGCTCGCCGCGCCCCGACGTATCGTCGCGACGAGCATCATTGGCGCCCTTGGAGCGCGCCGCATACCCGTTCTCGGGTTTGCCGTGATCAGGATGAGGTGTCTTTGCCATCTTCACCGGCCTCCGTGCCGGATTCAGTTGCTACCGCGGAACCTTCGGCAGACCCTTCAGCGTTTTCCCCCGCCGAAGCCTCGCCACCTTCCATTTCGTCATCAAAGTCGTCTTCGCCTTCGACTTTCTCACGGACAACCCAAACCTTGAACGATGTTCGTGTCTCGCCACACTTGGCTTCGACTTCCAGGTTGTTTTCGAGCTGGCGAATCGGGTCGGGCAGAATGATCTGTTCCGGCGTGATGTCGTAACCCTCCTCCTGCAGCGATGCCGAAATCTCACGCGGGCCCACGGAACCGTACAGGTGACCCTGTTCGTTCGCACGCGCACGAATCATGACCTCAACATCTGCCAGGCGTTCGGCCAGAGCACGAAGCTCTTCCAGACGCTGGGCACGTTCCTGCTCAGCAATCTTCCGGGCCTCTGCCAGCGACTTCATATTGGCTTCGGTCGGTTCTGTTGCCAGACCCTGCGGTAACAGGTAGTTGCGGGCATATCCCGGTGCTACGTTGACCACGTCACCAACGATACCCAGCTTTTCAATGTTCTTGCACAAAAGCAGCTTCATGTTTCGATCTCTATCTCAAAGAGGTCCGCTGAATTCCATATTACCGCGAGCCTGACCGGTTTCGAGGAAAATCTGTC
>JBMYUM010000028.1:0-17795 GCA_049605375.1 Phycisphaerae bacterium
TGACGGGCTCGGTGATCAAATCGGGCTCTGTGATCAAATCTGCATCGCTTGGTGCAAGTTTGGTAGCGGGCGCGTATTCGATGCTTGTTGCTTTCCAGTTTTCGGACTTTGCCTGGCTGGGTTGGCTGTCTCTTCTCCCCCTTCTTCTTGCTATTCGCGTTTTGTCCCCCGCTCGCTCGGCGCTGGCCGGCTCGTTCTGGGGGCTTTCGCTTTTCATTCTTTGTGCTTCCAGCGAGTCTTCGCCGTTCACCCCGACGCTCTGGTCGGGTCTGTTGTTGGCGGGGATTCCCGGTCTTTACGCCGCGACTGGTGCGAAAATCACGCGTCAGATTGGTTTCAGCCCGTTGATTCTTGCTTTGGGTTGGGTCGGCGTTGAGTTTGCCCTCCGCCCACTGGCGTTGGAGCATGGTCTTCTCTCTGGCACGCAGGACGGTGGTTTGCTGTTCCGCATGCTCGGAAGTTTGACCGGGTACGCCGTGGTAGCATTTTTGGTGGCCTACGTCACGGCATCGATTCTGTCGGTGTTGGATGACGTTTGCCGCTGGGTTCGCTCGGAACGTCCGGTACGTCTTGCCGGAAAATCTGTAGAATTTTTCGAGTCACTTGATTACTTCCTCCCCCACGGGTGCGACGTTTCGTCGTGGCGCCCTCGCGGCCCCCCCGCGACGTCGAACATGGCGTAACCCAACCGGTTCGTTCCTGATGAGTGTCTGCCTGAGCTTTTATGGGCTCTATGCGCGACAGCTCGACCGAAGGTCCGAACGATCGAAGGTACAGGTGTTACGCGACAGCGGCTTTTGGAATCTCGAAAGTCGTTGTAGAGCAGGTTGGCCTGTGCAGATGTTCGACCATCGAATGCATCCGTTCCTACAGGTCACCTCTCCGAAAGTCGAAAATGAGAGTGATTTGTATCGTTTCTGAGATGAAGTTTAATTACGTTCGATAACGTGCCTTTTTGTGGGAGCGAGTGGACGCCAGACGTAGCAGGCCTGTCCTGGGGCGGGTTGATCTGGTGACTAACGGCTTTCCGATCAGGTGGATGCCATTGTAAGAGGCATTTGGTCCTCGATTGTCTATGGGAAAGGAAAGGGCAATGAGAAAGAGAGCGCTTGGTAGCCCAGCATGGATTGCATGTTTGGGTGTAGTATTTACGGCATCGGCTGCGCTTGGTGCGCAGAAGGTGTCGGTCCAGGTCGAGACGAAGTCAGGCAAAGTCCTGAGCAACGCCGTCCTGGTTCAGAAAGGTGGCACTGTCACGAAGCAGCCTGTCACCACGTATCCGGCCATCTTCGCTGTAGAAGGTAACAAGGTCGAATTTGACGTGTCTTGGGGCAAGGGTACCCAGACCGTCGGTGCCATCCTCCCGCAGGGTGAGCAGTACGTTTCGGTGTTGATCCTGGTTGATGACGAAGCTGGTACGGCTCAGGCTCGTATCGTTGATGGCTTCGACGGCAACCCGGCAAACATCGGCAGCTACGATGCCGCTCCGGCACAGCAGCAGATCCCGGTTGCATCACGTATCCAGCGTGCTTACAGCCGCAAGATCGACAGCACGCAGTCGAACGCTGTTGCTGGTGGCTGTGTTGCCGGCACGATCGTGACGAACAACGCCACGCCTGGCCTCGTGACACCGGTTTCATCGGTTCACTGTGGTGCTGGTGGCGTCAACGTAGATAACTTCTACGCTGTTTCGTACAACCTGGCTGCTGGTTCTACGGCTGGTTCGCCGCAGACTGTTGAGTGCGTTGAAATCGGTATTGAAACCAACGTTCTCGACTACACGATCACTGTCAACATCTACCAGGACACCAACGGTGGTGCTCCGGAAGACGGTGCTGGCGACCTGGTTCTGCTCGGTACTTCGACCGCATTCGTTCCGGATGGAACGGCTGAGTCGACGGTTGTCGCTGATTTCTCAGGTCTCGGCGTCATTATTCCGGCCGATGCTACGGCAGTTGTCGAAATCTTCACGCCTGACCGTCAGGCTACTGATGGTGGTTCGTTCTTCCTTGGTTCAAGCGGCAACCCCGCTGATGGTCCGTCGTACCTGAAGGCTGACACTTGTGGTCTTACTGCATACGCAACGACCGACAGCATTGCATTCCCTGAATCACAGTGGACGATCAATCTGGGCCTTGGTGCTCCGGTTGTCGAAGACGGTGCTTGCTGTGATACCACCACCGGTATCTGCACCGAGTCGAACAACGTCGACTGCGAAGGCGAATTCACTGTTGGCGTCACCTGCGCCGACGTTACCTGTGAAATCGTTGTTCCGGCTGACACTTGCGGTGACTGCCTGACGCTCAATCCGGGCGACATTCTGCTCGGTGACAACACTGGTGCAACCAGCACCTCTGATGGTAGCTGCGACTTCGCTGCTGAGCTTGAGCAGTGGTTCTGCTACACCGCAACGTGCGATGGTACGGCTTTCGCAAACACTTGCGATTCGGCTCTCGACACGATCCTGACTGTCTACGACAGCTGCGGTGGCGGTGAGATCGCCTGCAACGACGACAATGAAAATGCCGAGTGCGCTGGCGACCTTCAGTCGGCTACCAGCTGGGCCATCACCAACGGTACAACCTACGCAATTAGCGTCAGCGGTTGGAACGCTGGTACTGGTTCTTACCAGATCACGCTTTCGGAAGAGTGCGTTGGCGTTTGTGGTGCACCTGGTTCGGGTGACTGCCTGACGGCAACCGGCTCACCGGGTTGTGAAGACACGGCTTGCTGCGAAGAAATTTGCGGTCTTGATCCGTTCTGCTGTGATACCGAGTGGGATCAGCTTTGTGCTGATGCTGCTGCAACCAGCCCGACCTGCACCGGTGGCGGTGGTGGTGGCGACGGTGGCGAAGATGAGTGCGTCAATGGCCCGGAAGCTATCTCGGGTGAAGGCACGTTCGCTTTCGATAACACCGCAGCTACGACTGATGGTCTTCCGAACGCGCTTTGCGACAGCTTCGGCGAAGACAACATCGACCAGGACGTTTGGTTCTGCTGGACGAACACCTGCCCGAACGCTGGTAACGTCACGATCCAGACTTGCGGCCTGACCGGTGTTGACACCCGTCTTGCTGCTTACGACGGTTGTGCCTGCCCAGAAGGTGCCGGCATCCTTGACTGCAACGACGACACCTGTGGTCTCCAGTCACTCGTTTCTGTTGCAAGTAATCCTGGCGATCAGCACCTGATCCGCGTTGGCTCCTTCCCGGGTGCTGGCGGTGGTCCGGGCTCGTTCCAGATCACTTGCCCGATCGACACCGGCGACCTGCCGTGCGATCAGCCTGACGGCAACTGCCAGGACTA
Organism: Phycisphaerae bacterium; assembly: GCA_049605375.1. GTDB lineage: Bacteria > Planctomycetota > Phycisphaerae > UBA1845 > UBA1845 > JADFOB01. The sequence goes on from JBMYUM010000028.1 coordinate 3,307, forward strand.
CGATACGGCTAACGCATCGCAGTCGAACACGGCATTCGTTTCGTACGATGAGTTCTCGCCGGACTTCACTGGCGACATCACCAGCATCTGCTGGTGGGGTGCTTACCTGCCGGCTATCGGCCCGGATAACTTCCGCGTCGATTACTACGCCGATGCAGGTGGTGTACCGGGTGCACAGATTGGCTCGTTCAGCCAGGGTGCAGGCCTCACGGTTTCGGGTCCGGCCGACACGGGTGACCTTGTCGCTGCCACGGCTCCGATCTACGAATACACCGGTGATCACGCCGCTGTTGCTGTGACCGCAGGTGACTGCTACTGGATCTCGATCGTTAACGACACGGCTGCATTCAGCTGGTTCTGGGAATGGTCAGTTGATCCGATTGGTAACAACCAGGTTTGTGTTGACGATGCTCTCGACGGATGTCAGTTCGCTGACCTCCAGGCAGGCAACGACTTCGCATGGTGCCTGAACGGCGCACTGGCTGATACCGACGCTTGTGTCGAAACTCCGGAATGCCCGGATGACATCTTCACCTCTTGTGGCGATCCGGGTGCAGGCGACTGCAACAGTGCTAACGGCACGCCGGCTTGCAACAACGCTGACTGCTGCTGCACGATCTGTGGCCTCGACGCATTCTGCTGCGATACCGAGTGGGATCAGATCTGTGCTGACGCTGCCGCACTTGAGCCTGTCTGCCAGGGCGCCCAGGGCGCTTGCTGCCAGGACGACGGTAGCTGCGAAGTCACCAGCGAAGACAACTGCAACGCTGCAGGTGGTAGCTGGTTGGGTGAAGGCAGCACTTGTGATCAGTGCCCGGCTGCTGGCCGTTGCTGCTTGAACGATGGTGGTTGCACGGTTCTGACCGAAACGGCTTGCGAAGGCCTTGGTGGTCTGTACCTCGGCGACGACCTGGGTTGCAGCGCTGACACCGGTCCGTCGACGACGTACGACGGTGCTGGCGGCATTGCTATCCCGGATGGTGACCCGGTCGGTACGACGGCTGTCATCAACGTTCCGGATTCGTTCACGGTTGCTGACGTTCAGGTTAACCTGGCTGTCACGCACACCTGGATTGGTGACATCTGTGCAACGCTTGAGCACAATGGCACCTCGGTCACGTTCGTTTCGCGTATCGGCGACGATGCTCTTGGTTGTGCTGGTGGCTGCTGTGCATGCGGCGACGACAACTTTGACATCACGCTCAGCGACGACGGCACGGAACTTCCGCCTTGCTCGGGCGCAGCTGGTCTTACCGGTCTGTACCTCCCGGCTGAAGCTCTGTCTGCCTTTGATGGCATGGACTCGGCTGGCGACTGGACGCTGACGATTGCTGACAACGCTGCCGCTGACACTGGTTCGGTTGACGCTTGGTCGATCGAATTGGCTGAGCCGGCATCGGGTGGTGGCGAAATCTGCCCGGCACTGGGTGCTTGCTGCTGCATCGGCGACTGCTTCGTTTCGACCGAAGCTGATTGTGACGCTCAGAATGGTAACTGGCTGGAAGGCGAAAACTGCGACCTGCCGGCTGGCGAAGTTTCTGACTACACGAACGCTCCGGCACTTGATATCCCGGATGGTGATCCGGCTGGTGCTTCGGACGTGATCAACGTTGCTGATTCGTTCACGGTTCAGGACGTCAACATCTCGGTTGCTGTTACGCACACCTGGATTGGTGACATCTGCGCAACTGTTGAGCACAACGGCACGTCGGTTCAGGTTATCTCGCGTATCGGCGATCCGGCACTTGGTTGTGCTGGTGGTTGCTGTGCATGCGGCGATGACAACTTCAGCATCTCGCTGGACGACAGCGGCACGGATCTTCCGCCGTGCTCAGGTGGCGACAATCTTGCTGGTATCTACCTGCCGGCAGAAGCTCTGTCCGCCTTCAATGGCATGGACTCGGCTGGCGATTGGACCATCACTATCGCTGACAACGCTGCTGCTGACACCGGTACCCTTGATAGCTGGACCGTTTCGCTCCAGGCTCCGGGTATGGGTGGAGACATCTGCGAAAACAACTGCTGTGGTGACGGCGTTGTTGCAGGTGGCGAAGAATGTGATCCGCCGGACGGCGAATGCTGCCAGGCTGACTGCACCTTCGCACCGTCTGGAACCGCTTGCGGTGACAGCGCTGACGGTGAGTGCACCGATCCGGATACCTGCAGCTCTGCTGGTGTCTGCCTCGACAACGACGCCCCGGCCGGTACGCCTTGCGGCAACCCGGCAAACGGCGAAGAGTGCTTCCTGGGCGACTTCTGCTCGGGTGGTGGTCTCTGCCAGACGGGTGCTCTCGAAACCGAGTGCGGTGACGGCATCGATGGTTGCTGCCCGGCCGGTTGTAACTTCAGCAATGACGCCGATTGCCCAGAGCCGGTTCCGACCGTCTCTGAGTGGGGTCTGCTGATCCTCGCACTGCTGCTCGCAGCAGCTGCAAAGGTCTACTTCAGCCGTCGTGAAAGCGTCGCCTAAGTTGATCTGAGTTGAATACTCAAGGGGTGGCACCCTTCACCGGGTGTCACCTTTCATGAGAATCAAGAGCCCCCTGATTCGCCTTGTGCGGGTCAGGGGGTTTCTTTTTTTCCATCATCTTCATTCCTATCACCCGCCTTCATTTAGCTCTAGAGGGACGTCTTTGTTACGTCGCTTCGGAGAGCTCGAATGCTCCAGTCTTAGACGATTGATGGGATCGGAGTTCCAGATGTCGCATCTTGTTAGGTGACGGAATGGCGTAGGGGTTCCGGAAGGTCATGCCCGCGCTCCTTCGCTACGCTCAGGAGACTTGGGCATGGCACCCGGTTCAAGACTTGGGCATGGCACCCTCCTCATCAAACTTAGGTATCGCACCCCCCTGAGGAGACTTCGGTATGGAACCTTATGCATTAGATTGGGTATGGAACCTTATGCATTAGATTTGGTATGGCACCCGGTCAGATAAACCTCAATGGGGTTGGCCTGATGCGTGCCAGGTATTCTGATGGGGGTCGGCTGATCTGATCAGGGTTGGGCGATCTGCCAGGGTCGGCTGATCTGACGGCGCACGATCTGATGAGGGTCAATTAGACCTTGTCGGGTCGGAGTTCGACACCGACCAGCGTAATGTCATCATGTGGATTGAGTGAGCCTCTTTCTTCATCAAGATCGTGCTGCAGCAAGCTGAGCATCTCTTGGAGAGGCATGGAGGCAACTTCGTGGAAGCGCTCCAAATAGGCAGAGGTGTCGGGAAGTCCTTCCCGACGCGACTGGAATGCCAACTCCACTCCGTCTGTGTAGAGAAGGACCTTGTCTCCCGGTTCAAGCTGAACCCTTCCAAGCTCGAAAGTCTCATCCGGAAACAGGCCCAGTAGTCCACCGTTGCTCTTCAGTTCTTCTACCTGGCCCGACTTTCGCATCAGCAGCGGAAAAGGATGCCCGCCGCGCGCAAAAGAGAGTTCGTTGGTTTGATGATTGAAGACGCAATAGGATGCTGTCACGAATTGGCAATTCGGCAACTGTTGTTCTGCAAGATTCTGATTCAGCAGTGCCAACGTCTCACCCGGTTCGACAACTCGATAGCCCCCCTCGCAGAGCTCCTTGGAAACGAAACTTCGCTTGATGAACATCGTCAACAGACTGGCGGCAACGCCATGGCCCACCGCATCAGCGACGTAGAATCCGGTGTGCACTTCGTCGATCCTGAAGACATCATAGATGTCGCCGGAAACCCAGGTCGCGGGTCGATAGACGGATCCGAATTTGAGGTTCTCAATGGGCTGATCGACGTTGGGCAGAAAATCACGCTGCAGGCGCGAAGCCAGCTGCATTTCCTGATCCACTTCACGGAAATGATCGCTGAGCCGTTTCCCCAGTCGGTCCATTCGGTCGACTTCGCCCAGCAGGTTGCTGACATGCTTGTGATAACGAGCGATCATGGCAAAACGACCATTCAGCTCGTGGACCGCTGATGAGGCCGGGATCACGTCGACGACGGTTGGTGCGTCTTCGGCGAAGGCACAGTCATCGTCGGGCGAAGCAATGAGCAGCGTGGTAGCCTTGCCGGTGGAAACAACCATCCAGAGTCTGCGAAACTCTGTCATGGCTGCTTCTTGAGCACGCTCAGGTCGGGCCAACAAGATGATGTCGAACTGTTGTTGATGGGCCTGTTCGAGGGCGGCCCGATAACTATCAGCGTGGTTGATGCTCCAGCCATGGTTTTGTGCGAGTTGCTTCGCCTCGGCCGACCATGGTGTGCCGTGGTTAGCGCTTTGGTCTTCTACGAGAAGTAACTGCAACGTGGACCCTCAACGCACCGGTCCTTGCAGGCGAACGGTCATTCCGTCGCTCGCATGGACATGGAACCTGTGCTTCGATACCAGGTATTGCCGTCGTCTGATGACGGTCACTACAGGTGCGTCGACGGGTTGGAATCAGGGGTTTAGCAGACTTTGGGGAATGTCGAGGTTATCGCCCTTTTGCAGGCCGATACGGCTCCAAACACCGGCATTTACCTCAATCGCGTAGCGGGCCGCCTCTTCTGACGGATATTTCCCGAGGTCATCGTCGAGCGGTGCCATGGTGTAGGTATTGACCACCCGACCATCGCTGTTCACATACGCGATGTCGAGGGGAATGATGGTGTTTCGCATCCAGAAACTCAGCTGTCGATCGCTGTCGAATACGAAAATCATGCCCCTTTCCGTGCCATTGGAAAGCGGCTTCATTTGATCAGCGGTGACAAACATGAGGCCTCGCGCGGTCTCGCTGGCGCTGTCCGCGATCCACAGTTTGAATGTTTCGCCTTGAATGGTCATATCGACCGTACCGAGTTCGTCGAGTTCATTGGGCTCGGTCGGCGTGCAAGCCGTTCCCAGGAGAACGGTCATAAGGGCTGCGCACAGCCATCGCTGCGGTGCGGCAGCACCATTGCTACGGTTACTTATCATGACACATCTCCTTCTTCACTGTGCATGATCGGAAGTTCAGACCATTCGCTTTCAGCGCGTCGTTTTCTCAGGTCCTTGAGCAGCTTACGGGTATGGACCATATCGCGAAGCGCAAGCAGGAACAAGAACGCGACCAGCAGCAGCATGCTGGTAATGAAGGGGATGACGATGGCTGGATGTGTGCGGGGATGAAGAATGTAGAGTCCGAAAAGGAACATACCCGCAAGCAAGACACAAACGACGGCCGCCGTTCGACGCCATGGCCGATCGGCATCCGGTCGGTACATCTGAATCACGAGTATGGCAACGGCCGAGACGGTAATCAGAATGGAAACAAGAATGGGCAATTGGCCCCCCTCGGACCGTGGCCTGGAGACCACGGGGCCCGGTCGGTGAATGTCTGCTCCGGTTCTACGGTTGCGGGCAATCGCCATCAAAGACGCGAATGACAACGGGTTCCGTCTCAATCGCGCCGCACGCGTTGACGATCGTCACGTGATAATACCCCTCGTCTTCGGCCTGGGCATCGATAATTCCAAGAATTGGCAAGTCGGCGCCCGGAATCGCAACTCCGTTCTTGAACCACTGAATTTGTGGAACAGGGTCCGCATCGATGTGCACCTTCAGGACTGTTGTGTCGCCGACGCACAGATTCTGGCCCTCGGGGACACCGAGAAGATCAAGGAAGTCACACACCTCTCCGGTAAAGGCATTCTGAAAATCGCCGACATCACGAAGGTCTACCGTTGTCGTAAAATTGAAATCCGCCAGGCTGCATTCTCCCGATGCATTAGCGTCTGGTCCCAGAAGACATTCCAGAAAGAACTCATAGTCAGCAGCGTCGGTTTCACCGTCCTGATCCAAATCCTGGAACGCGACAACCAGAAGTTCGGGGAGCGGAATCAACGTTGCGTCACGCCCATGGCCGCTGATTCGAACGCGGTATTTGTCTAATCCGCTGCGCGGTGCCAGTCCGAGATCTACGACGAATTGGCCTGGAGCCACCATTTCGGTGCCAATGATACCCGCGGCGTTGGCGCTTTCTCCGTCATGGAAGACGTCGACGGTCACCGGTTCGGTTACGACATTCCCCTGCCAATCCCGAACGGTTACCAGCATCTGTGTGGTTTCGGTTGAATCGGCGCGAATCACATCCTTTTCGAAGGCGACGGTGGACTGCACCGCGTCGGGTTTCCCGATATTGTCCGATCGCCATTGGTCGAATTGGTCCTGGAGTTGGAACACGGGCTCTTCGTCCATCGCCGATTGATTGGCGATGTTGAAGTTCATGAAGTAGTCGCCAGTGGCACAGCCCAAGCTTCCGTTGCATCCGCCGTCCTGATCACCGGTACGGGTCCCTACCATGAATGCGATGTGTGCTGATTTTTCGAAGCTCGGCGGTGGTGCGCCACACGCCGTAGGATTCAGCAGGAGGCAGGAGCAGCGACCATCCCCTCCCGCAGCGCGGGCGGCTTCCATGGCGGCCATCAGCTTTGCCGGCAGGTCTCCTGGCGTTTCAATGACGGCTGCGGCTGCATCGAGTACGACCGGCGGCCCCGTGATGACGTTTCCCTGAATCGCGTAGGCGATGGTCCCTGTCATGCCCACGACACCGCTGGCATGGGCTCCGGCCTGGCTACCCGTAAATGTGGCGGCGCGTCCTTCAACGTCGACAATTCCGTATTGTCTGGATTGATGGCCGGAATCGAAGTTTTCGAGGATTTGCAGGATTTGCTCGGGATCGGTCCCCAGCTCAAGCTGCTCGCGAAGGCGTATGCGGTTGCCACCCGATTGATCGACGGCCGACTGCGCACATGCGGCGCCGACGTCGACGAGGACTACGGGCAAGTTCTGACGCAGGTCGAACCCGGTCAGGCATGTTGCCGATCCGACTGCGATTTCCTTGGATTCCGTATCGATTAGAACAATTGACCAGGTGGCGTGCGCGGTGTTCGGCAAAGCGCCGGTCAGTGCCAGCATGACGCATGTCATGGCGGCGCTCTTCAGGCGGGCGGTGAATCCGCCACTGGTTATTTTCACGTCCGATATCAATTTCAGCCCCCCAGCTGGCGTCATGGCCATTGGCAGTCCCCCTATTATGACATGGTAATGGATTCCAGTTTGGGCATCCAGCCTGAAACGTCTGTCCTGTCGAGACTGGAGGCTGGGTCTTTGTCACGAGCTTGTGAATCGCCGTCTCGTTCGACGGTATGAACAGCCGGCCTCTATCGTGACAACGGGGGCTTCACTCCGTATGTTGAGGGCGGAGAACGGGTTCACGGCGTTCCGGGAACCTTGCAGCTTGATGGTATCCACGTGCTGGCGGATCATTCCGAGAACGATGATTTATCTGGACAACAACGCGACAACCGCCCCCTTGCCGGAGGTGGTGCAAGCTGTTCACGACCACATGGTTCACCACTACGGGAATCCGTCGAGTCTGCACCAGCTGGGCCAGCGTTCACGCCATGCGATCGAGCAGGCCCGTCAGGACGTTGCTTCGCTTCTTGGTGCGAAAACCCGGCAGGTCGTCTTTACCAGTGGCGGTACCGAGAGCATTCATCTTGCCTTGCGAGGCGGCGTTCGATCAACGGGCACACGGCGCCGGATTGTAACATCCCAAGGTGAGCATTCGGCCGTGGCCCGCAGTTGCGAATGGCTTCGCAACGCCGGATTTGAGATCGTCGAGGTCCCGATCAGCCGTTCGGGGATCATCGATCAAGACGTCTGGGCCGATTCGATCGACGATTCTACGGCGCTCGCGACGTTCCATCATGTGAACAGTGAAACCGGTGTGGTTCAAGACATCGATGCACTGGGGACGATCGCGCGGGAGCGCGGGTGCCTGGTTCATATCGATGCCGTTCAGTCGGCGGGTAAGTTGCCGCTGTCTATCGGGGATCGTCCGGTGGATTTTGCGAGCGTTTCAGCACACAAATTTCATGGGCCAGCCGGCATCGGGGCGCTTTACGTTCGACGGACGAATCTCGTGGAGCCCATCCTGTCCGGTGTGCAGGAGCAAGGGGTTCGCGGTGGAACCGAGAATGCTGCGGGCATCGTCGGTATGGGCGTGGCTGCGGCGGCATGCTCGTCGTCGTACGAGTCAATGCAGCGTGTCTCGGCGTTACGGGATTGTTTCGAACAAGGCATGACTTCGCGAGTGAGCGCGGCCTGTGTTATTGCTCAAGACGCTCCGCGGATCGGAAACACGTCGTATATCGGATTTTCCGGTATCCAGTCCGAAGGCCTGCTGATCCTGATGAATGAGCACGGCGTTTGCGCTTCGGCAGGCGCCGCGTGCAGCAGTGGATCACTGGAACCATCGCCCGTACTGCGAGCGATGGGTGTTCCGGAAGATCTGGCGCATGGCGGCATCCGGTTCAGCTTCTCTCGATTTACTTCAAGTGAAGACGTGGACCAGGCGTTGGAGATCATTCCCCCGCTTTATGCTCGGCTGCATGGGTTGTCTGCGAATTCCCAGACAGAGTAGGCCGTCAGGCTCGGATTCCGATGACTGCTCATCCTCACCTGACTAACTCTCTCATCAGGATCCGCCCTCTTCCGTGGTTCTGAAATCTGGAACGATGATCGCGGGACGGTATTGTCCATATTCGCAAATCGATGGAAACTGCACCCACTTGGGTCTAACAATGTTATAGGTCATCAGTGATTCTCCGTGGATTGCTGGAGACATGATGAAAGGAATGCTGTGGCAAAGGCTGACATTGGGATTATCGGAGGTACCGGGCTCGGCGACGTCCTGATTCGAGAACACGGTGGAGAATCCGTAGACGTGGAAACGCCGTTCGGCGTACCGAGTTGTGCTCCGATTCTGGCGGACTGGGAAGGCAAGCGTATTGCGTTCATCGCTCGTCACGGGGAAGGCCATCTTCTGCCACCGTCCGCGGTCCCCTATCGTGCCAACATCTGGGCCCTGAAAGCCCTTGGCGTTCACAGTATTCTGGCGAGTGGCGCGACGGGTAGCCTGCGTGAAGAAATGGAACCCGGGCACCTGGTGATTTGCGACCAGGTCATTGATAAGACATTTCGTCGTCCATCGACGTTTTTTGAATCCGGCGTAGCTGTCCACGTTGAACTGTCTGAGCCGTTTTGTCCTTATTTGCGGAACTTGTTGAACGAATGTGGGAAGTCGGTTGAAACGCATGTACATGATCGCGGTACGTACGTCTGCATGGAGGGGCCCCAATTCTCGACCCGTGCGGAGTCGATGATGCACCGTGCGTGGGGTGGTGATTTGATTGGGATGACGTGTATGCCCGAAGCCAAGTTGGCGCGTGAGGCATCGTTGTGCTACGGGCTCGTCGGCCTGCCCACTGACTATGATTCCTGGCGTCCGCACGATCCTAATCAGCCGGCAACGGCTCTTCTCGAGGAGATTATGGGGAATCTGAAGAAGGCGACCAATAATGCGATCGAGTTGATTCGCCATGCCGTGGCCGAGATAACCACGGAGAATCGCAATTGTGCCTGCGGGTCAGCGCTCGATTTGGCCGTCTGGTCACCGCGTGAAGCGATCAGTTCCGAAACGCGGGCTCGGTTCGCCCTTCTTCTCGGACCCGAAAACGATAACTAGTGCCATCGCCTGACCTTGCTCGGCTCGCATTCGGATCTTTGAAATTCACGTTTGTCCGACACCTGTCGCGGTCCTTACGGCTAGGACGCGACGGCTGTCTTGTCGATAAAGTAGATCATGGGAAATCCTACCGACAATTGGTTTGCCCGAGCAGTAACGACACGATCCCAGGGGCAGCAGCAAGCGCTGTCTGCTGCAGGAACGCAATGTGTCACGATCACGGCACTTGTTTTGATGGCTCTGGTTCCGGTGGTTCGCGCGCAAGCTCCCCTTCCGAAGGATGATCTTCCGGCTGTGGGATTGGACGCGAAGGGTGTGCCTGCTGCTCTCGACAAAGTTGTTGAACAAGATGACGCCGCGGCACCGGATGGCGCGAGCATCTACTTGAATGACAGCTTCGAGGCCATGGACCTTCTTGTGAGTGCGCAGCGTTTTGCAGGCCGCGGCGAGTGGTTTGAAGCTGCAGAGGTTGTTCGTGCGGCGATGCGTCAGCATGGCGACAAGTTGATTACGATTGATGACCAGTATTACACGAATGTTTCCTATCGTTTCCGAAGTCTTGTTTCATCATGGCCTGAGGAAGGCGTTGCCGCTTACCAGCGGTTGATCGCGACTGAATTTGACGAGCGAATGGAGCGACTTGGCGAGAGCAAGTCACTTCATGAGTACTTGACCGTCCTCAATCAGTACTATTCGGCCGAAGGTTCCGACTTGCTTGTTGATCGTGCGGGTGAACTCGCATTGGAGGCCGGCGCCTTTGCGCTTGCGGAACGTCTTTTTCGCGATGCGGCTACGATTCACATCGCGAAAGAGGACAAAGGCGCCCAATGGCGTGCGATGGAGGCGATCGCCCGCAGTCTCGGTGGCTCAGCGGTCGACGAATCCCGCGGGGCCGTGCGTGATACCAACATCCGTGTGCCATGGCGCGGCCGCGTGCTCGCGGTGTCGGAAATATTGCAGGAAGTCGACAAGACGTTCGGCCTGCCAGATGTATCCGGCACCTCCGGGCGTTGGCCGGTATTCGGCGGCGCGGCATCGCGGCATCGTCCCACGCAAACGCGCGTTACCGATCTGGGATTGTTATGGCGTGTCGATTCCGTCCCCAAGGCGCGAACGCATCTGACGCCTGGCGGGTTCGATGAAGATCCGGCGGCGGAGCAACCTGGGCGCATGGGCGTGGAGCCTGTCGTTGCATCCGGGCTCGTTCTCCTGCAGCACCTGCGGGATGTGGTCGCGATCAATCTCAATACGGGCGCAGAAGTCTGGCGATTTCGTGCGGATTCAGCGGCCAATGATGAAGATGAGGATTTGGATGATTTTCCTACCGGCTGGTACTCCGTGGTCGTGCATGACGATCGGGTGTACGCCGCGATTCCGGGTGACACGGCTCCATACTATGGCTACGAATCGGCGCGGAGCATAGCCGAGCTGGTTTGTCTTGACCTCGCCACGGGTCGCCCGATCTGGCGTTCCAGTCGCCTCAATCTCGGCGACAGTTTTTCTGAGCTGTCTTTCGATTCCAGTCCACTGGTGGCTTCCAATCGTGTCTTTGTCGTTGGCCGACGGCGGCGCTCGTTTGGCTTCGAAGACTGTTACCTTCAGGCGTTTGATGCCACTGACGGCTCTTCGTTGTTTCGAACACATATTGGAAGTGCTTCGACCGGCACGTTCGGGTCACAACGCTCAACGGTTTCCATCCCCGGACTTTCGGGGGACACCGTGTATGTCTGCACGAACCTGGGCACGGTTGCCGCTGTTTCCGCGTACACCGGCGCCGTGCGATGGCTCCGGCTGTATGATCGTCTCGATGACAGTCGTTCCAAGCACGGCAGTTGGTCATCCGGCCGTACGCGGCCATGGGAGTTCAATCCCACCCTCATCGACAATGGGAAGATTTACTGCTTGCCCATCGACGCCAACGATCTCCTGATTCTCGATCAATCAAATGGCGATTTGCTGCAGCGGGTTTCTCTTGAGTCGCTCAGCCAGATGCGAACGCTGATTGGTGTGAAGGGGAACCTCGTGTGTGGTAGTGGTGACGAAGTCGTCTGCTACGACACTGCTCGCCACGCGATGTTGTGGTCATCACCGATACCGCGAAGCGATCCCGTGATGGGGCGCGGGAGTTGGAACGGCGATCACCTGATGATTCCGACGAGCCAGGCGTTGCATCTTGTCGACGTTGATTCGGGTTCGATGCGTTCGGTCACCTGGCCTCCCGAAGGTTCCGGTGGGAACATACTCGCGCTTCCTGACCGTTTCATGGTTGCCAACGGGCGTCAGCTTTCATTGTATGTACAGAAAGACGAGATCTGGTCGTCGGTACGTTCGCGCATGTTCGCATCTCCCGACGATCCTTCGCCCGCACTCGATTTGGCAGAAGTTGCATTTGGCAGTGGAGAGTTTGATCAGGCGGTTGAGGCACTCGGTGAGGCTGTTGATCGATTGGACCGCATGCGGTCAGACGCCGTCGGTGACCATCGGACACGTGTTTTCACGGACTCACTTGTCTTTGCAGAAAAGCTGGCCGTTCGTAACGCGCTGTCTGTCGAAACGGCAGACGAGCTGCTGCGCTATGCGTCGATGTTTGCCATCAGTACGCATGATCACGTTCGCTATCGGATTCGATTCGCACGTGTATTCGAGCAACTTGCGGTACCAACACGTGCCGTCGACTTGTGGCAGCAGATATTGCTGGACGCCGCATTGCGTGATGCAACGTTTGCCGACCTTGGTCTCTCCGACAAATCCGCAGCGGCTGTTGCGGAACAGGAAATTGCGGCTTACATCACCGCCCGGGGGCCTGAAATTTACGGTCCGTACGAGCGCCGGTCGTCGCGGTTGTTTGCGGCCGCGAGGGACATCGGTGACACGGTCGCATTGATGAACTTGTCGCTTGCTTTCCCGAACAGCTCCACCGCTCCTGATGCACTTCTCCTTGCAGCTACGCTTCTGTCGAGCGAAGGCGATCCGGACAGTGCATTGCAGGCGTATCTTGAAGCTTACTACCGTTACGGCGACCGGATCGATCGGGGCGAGGTCATTCGTCAGATTGCTGATACGTGTGCGACACTTGGCCATATCAACGAGGCGCATCGCTGGCTCTCGCGGGCGGCTCGAGAGTTTCCCAATCGACTTTTTGAGTACCGGGGATCCCGACTTTCTTTTGCGTCTTATGGGAAGCGACTTCGACCACCTGATGTGCTGCGACGACTGCCCAAGATTGCCTTACCATTCCACCATGGCTTCGTCCGCGACATCGGGGAAGGCGATCGACTGCTTCATCCGCAGTTTGCCGACCATCCGTCAGCCAGCTGGGATCGGTACTTCGTTCGCACCGATGATGGCGTTCGAGCATTTGATGCCAACGCCAATGTAGCGGCTTGGCCTCGTGTCGTCTCATTCGCGTCAACCCCCGAACTGCTGCTTGATATGCCCGATGCGAGTCTGTTTCTGACACGAACTCAGTTGACGGCCATTTCCAGTGCAGGCGAGCCATTGTGGCGGATGATCGATTGGGAGTCCATTCCACCGTTGCGGATTTTTGACACCTGGCAGAATCGCTTGTTGGCATCTCAGGGTGATCGACTGCTGTGCATTGATCTCACGTCGGGACGTGTTCTTTGGGAGCGAAACGAGCACCCTCGGCCAGGTCGCAAGGCCGTCATGACCCGCCAGTGGATTGCTTACGACACGACGCGTGGGGGAGATTCTGCGATCTATGTCCTGCATGCGGAGACCGGTGAATTAGCGAGCGTCATCAGCACCAATGAGGCATGGGCCGTCGAGTCACTCTCCATGACTTTTGACGGTCGGTTGCTACTCCTGACGGCGCGTTCCATCACACTGTATGACATTGATCAACAATCAGCGGTATGGCGTGCGAACCTTGATGGTCAACTCGAACCTGAGACGGTGATTCTTGATGTTGACGGTATTTACCTTTCCGACGATGGCCGTCGTATCAAGAAATACAGTCTTTACGATGGGTACCTGGCGTGGTCATCGCCCCGTCTTCTGCCGCGAATTCAGCAGTCAATCCGGGCGGAGTTCATTGACGGTTCGATCATCATGAGTTCGACTTCGGCGATCAGCGCTTTTGATCCCATCACCCGTCTTCCGTTATGGCAAGCCACGCAACCGGAAGATCCACGGTTTCGGTTCCGCGGCCTCTCAGCCAGTTACTTAGCCGCCCTGCACGTCCCCAACGAGATGGAAGGCGCAGAATCGACTGCCTACTTTTACGACCATCGAAATGGAAGTGGTTTGATACCCGAAGAAGGTGGTATCGTAAATCTCGGCTCACAAGATGATGTCAGAGTGGTGACACTGGCAAGAAACGCCCTGATCGTCCAGACCGGCAGTACCATTTACGGTTGGACACATCAAGCACCGTCACAAGGTTCTGCCCCTTAGGACAGGCACGTTGTAACCAAGCCACGTGTTATCATCAGGCTTTCTGGCATGCCGGACAGATGAATGTGCCACGTCCTCCCAGAACCATCCTGACGATTTCCGCCCTGCATCGCTTGCAAGGCAGTCCGTCTCGCCGGTAAACACGATGAAATTTGCGGTACCCACCTTCATCGCCATCGGCAGTACGGTAGTCGATCAAGGTGGTGCCCTTATGGTTGATCGCTTTTCGCAGCACTTTCTTAATGGCGTCTAAAAGCCTCTTGGCGGCGGCTTCATCGATCTGGTCTGCCGGCGTTTGCGGATGAATGGAGGCCTCGAAAAGAGACTCGTCACAGTAGATATTGCCAACACCGCCTATCAACGTCTGATCAAGCAACAGAGATTTGATGGGCTTGCGTCGTTCGAGGATGCGGATGAACCGTGAAGACCGCATCTGCAGCGGATCGGGCCCCACAGTTCCGAGCCTGCGACCGACGTAGGCTTCGTTGCCTGTCAGCAACCAGAGGCCTCCGAACCGTCGCGGGTCTTTGAACCGTAACTCCAGAGACTGGCTCTGGTC
>JBMYUM010000029.1:0-17531 GCA_049605375.1 Phycisphaerae bacterium
CAGCAATGCGGTCAGCGGGTCGAGCCAGGTCCATCCCGTAACGACGACCAGCACCAGCCCCACAATGGCGGCGATAGAAGTCCACATGTCGGACAGAACATGTCGACCGTTGGCAATCAAGATCAACTCGTTGTGTGCCTTACCGACACGAATCAGGGAGTACCCAAGGACCAGGTTGATGCAGGCCAGCAAGCCCGTAATTCCCAGCCCGTATCCGATCCGATCGAGCTCTACCCCATGAATGAACGCAGAGACGCCGCTGTACATGATGGACAGCGAAGCCATCATGACCAACGAGCCTTCGAAACCAGCTGAGAAGTAAGCGATGCGGCCGTGCCCGTACGGGTGGTTCTCATCGGCGGGCTGTGCGGCGTACCACAGGCTCAGTGCCGCGAACCCCGTCGCAAAACCGTGGACGATGGACTCCAGGGCGTCTGATAAGATGGCCGTGCTGTTGGTCAGAAAGTAGGCGACGCTCTTCCCGCTGAGCATAAGCGCGGACGCCGCCAGGCTGATCCTCATCACTGTTTTACGGGCATCTCGCATGGATGATTCATCGCCCAAAGTTGATCCCCAGCCGCAAAAAAATGACGACGACTTTCGTCATCGCATATTGTAGCCGTCACAAGCGTACCGCCGCCGATGCTTCGTCCACATTGCCAATTCACGTATCTGGCAATCGATCACGGGTGATGCGGTTCCGACGAAACCGATGAACGCGAAGGACTATGCGCAGGAAGGACTACCCTGGTTTGACTACTACGACGACAGTCTGACGACTCTCGATGGCTCGAAAACGCTGAACAACGTGAAGAGCATCGCAACCATCTCCGGGGAAGAGAAAGACCACGCCATTCAGGACAATGAGAGCTTCCGTCCCGAGCCAATCATCTCCTACCGGAAGAGCGGCAAACCAAACGTTGTCCGCGAATGGACGCCGTAAGACAGTGAGCAATTTGGTACCGGAATCTAGCGGCCATGAAGGCATGGGCAGCGTCGGCCGGGGTAATGACCACCAGATTTGTGGCACCATACCATGATTCTGCTTGAATCTCCGTCTCGCTCGCATAAAATATTTGCACAAAGGGATACATTCTATCCCTTTATGCAAAAAATAAAAGAGGTGAAGATGGCCAACGAGACGCTTCACGACTGGATCGATGTTCTCCAATCGCACGGGAAATACACGTTTTCGCGGACGCAGGCTGAAACTGACAGCGGACTCACCAAAGAGTCCGTCAAAAAAGCGCTGCAGCAGCTCCGCCGCAAGAAACGCGTCGCGAAAGTCAAAAACTACTTTTACGTCATCGTTCCAGCGGAATATCGAATCCCCGGTGCTCCGCCGCCCCCATGGTACATCCACGACCTAATGAGAGTCATGGAACGCCCATACTACGTTGGGCTGCTCACAGCAGCTGGATTGCATGGCGTGTCTCATCAGCAACCACAGGAATTCCAAGTCATGACCGATCGCCCCACGCGGTCGCTGATCGTCGGAAGGTCACGGATCCGCTTTGTCGTCAACAAATTCACAAAGGCAGCACGCACACGCGCGGTCAAGACTCCAACAGGGAGTATGCACGTATCGACGCCGGAAACGACAGCCTTTGACCTGGTGAGATATGCACGGACCGCGGGTGGAATCAATCATGTAGCGAATCTGCTAGCGGAATTGACCTCGACGGTTCAAGGCAAACGCCTCGTTGATGTCGTTCGCCAATGTGACGACATACCCAATACCCAGCGGCTCGGCTACCTGCTTGAGCAAGTTGAAGGTGGACGCCAGCATGCGAAAAAGTTGCTTGCATGGCTGGACCAACAAGCCACGACCCCATCGCTCTTGGTACCAAGCGCCTCAAGAGCCGAGGCGCAAGAAGATCGTCGCTGGCGTCTGGTCATCAATTCGCCTGTTGAGTTGGAGGCGTGATTCCGCAGGCATACATAACCGCTTGGCGGTCAGATGCACCATGGGCTGACGATGCACAGGTCGAGCAAGACCTTGTCCTTACACGCGCATTGGCAGAGCTCTTCTCCAATCCTGAGCTGGCAGGGCAGCTCGCGTTACGCGGGGGCACCGCCCTGAACAAACTTCACATCTCCCCTCCAAGACGTTACTCCGAAGATATTGACCTTGTACAAGTCCACGCCGGATCAATTGGTAGCGTGCTAGACGGAATTCGGAACACCCTGGATGCCTGGCTGGGAACACCGCGCCGAACAAGCTCACAGTCCGGTGTCACACTTGTCTACCGCTTCGAATCAGAAATTCCACCGGTGCGGCCGCTTCGACTCAAAATTGAAATGAACACGCGCGAGCACTTCACGGTTCTCGGCCACCAACATCTTCCGCTGGTCATTTCCAACCCCTGGTTCTCTGCAGAATCAGCCATCAGAACCTTCGACATCAACGAACTCATGGGAACAAAACTACGAGCACTGTATCAGCGACGCAAAGGCCGTGACTTGTTTGATCTATGGCTGTGCCTTGAAGGAAAACTAACGAAGCCAGAGCAAGTTGTATCATGTTTCCTAGAGTACATGAGCCGCAGCGGCAAACCGGTATCCCGCGCAGAATTCGAGCAGAATCTACACAACAAGAAAAGTGACCCTGAGTTCCTGGCTGATATCAACCCACTACTGGCAAACGATGTAAAATACAGGAGCTCGGTGGCATTCACCGTCGTCTACGATCAATTCGTCAGTCGAATTCCCGGTAATCCCTGGAAGGGCACAAGCGATGTAGACGACCGGCACAACGACGACCGAGACAACATCGATTAGCTGAAACGGGGAGCAAGTAGAGCAAGACGCAACACAGACTCGCCTGCATCATGAAGACCTGCGTCATGAAGAACTGCGTCATGAAGAACTGCGTCATGAAGAACTGCGGATGAGAGGACTCGAACCTCCACGAGCTAAAGCCCACTGGCACCTGAAGCCAGCGCGTCTGCCAATTCCGCCACATCCGCGAAGATGACCTCGGGAACCGTCACCAAACGACTGGAACTGCACGTTGCCGTGCAGCATCCGAACCGACAGTTCCGTCAGAGGGTTCGGGCAAGGGTAGCCACTCGCCGCAGGCTGTCAAGCAACCACCGTTGTTTCGGTCCGAATACCCCATGACCGTCGACAAGGAATCGGAAAGCCTCCACATTCGCCGATTTGACCCCCGGCCGCTGGCAACTGTACCATCGCCGTACTATGGACATACGATTTCTTTGCAGCGCATGCTTGTCACCCATCGAGGTGGATCAGGAATGGGGAGGGAAACCCGTCACCTGCCCCTACTGCCGGAAGACCGTCACGGCCCCGATGGAATCCACGTTCGACCCGGCAGACATTCCGGTCGCAAGGCCCTCGGACAGGCAGTCGGCTGCCACGGACGACGCACGTCCATCAGAATTTCCGGCAGCAGAAGTGCAGCCCGGACAGCATCCGTCTGCCCCCAAGACCAATCCGTTGCCAACGAATATTCCTGCGATCATTGCCATGATCGCCATGGTCGTTGCCATGCTCTCAATCGTCGGGCTGGTCGTTGTCAGTGCGACGTATGTCGCCGAGCTACAGGCCTTTGAAGAGAAGATGGGACCGGAACCCGACATGGAACGATCGCAGGCGGTCATGGAAGAACTGCTGGAAGAAAACGGTGGCATGGTACCGGGTTGGTTCCTCGCCCTCCTCTTCGCGTGGTTCTCGTCAGTATCCAGCTGCTTCGTGGGCGTCATCGCCGGCGGACTCGGCCTTGCCAACCCCAGAAATCGCTCGTTCGCCATCGCCGCCATGATCGTATGCGGCGGCATCCTCATGCTGGGATGTATCCTGCCCGCTGGGCTCTCCCTGTTCGCGCTATAAAAGGGGTACGTGGAATCGACGGCTTGAACCAACCGACGACGGTCCGGCAGAACTAGCCGTTCGGTTTGGCCGGCGCCGATGGCGTCGACTTGATGTTGGCCGGCACGATGAACGTGCTGCTGCACTTGCCGCATCGCACGCGCTTGCCCCGAACATTCTCAGGGACCTGCAGGACCGCGCGACAGCTCAATCGTGGACACTGAATCGTTATGATCATGAAACGCTAAACCTCAATACAAAGCGCAACGACTGTCTCACGGGCGTCACCGACCACGATCGATGGGCAGCAGCCCGCGGCAACAGCTATAGGGAATATCGGCCGAGCCAACGGACCAATCGAGGAACGGCACCGTCATCCGCGTGTAGAATTCAACGACGCAAGGAAATCCCGAAGCCGCCCCACTGGCAACCCGAGCCCCTCATCTCCCATCGTTCATCAAGAACTTGTATCGAAATGGTACAATACCGATGACAGCATGAACGGTCCGATAGCCCGCCCGCCGGAATTTGAAGGGCTCTTCAAGGCGTGTCGATAATCCGGAACAAAAAAAGCCAGCCACAGACCGTGACTGGCTCTTCATTCCGTTATTCAGCGGTGCTTCGAATCAGGCAGACTCACGTCGGCGTCGAGGCTTGCTGGGTAGCAGAGGTTCCTTGCCTTCAACGACCGCTTCGGTCACGACTTTCTTGCCGGCACGCGGGTTATCGGGAAGATGATACATGGCATCGAGCATGATCTCTTCCAGAACACCACGCAAACCACGAGCACCCGTCTCCCGCTCCAACGCCTTGTCGGCAATCAACTGAAGCGCGTCTTCCGAGAACTCGAGCTGGCAATTCTCATAATCGAACAGCTTCTGATACTGCTTGATCAATGCATTTCGGGGCTGTGTCAGAATGGCGACCAGTGATTCGGTGTTCAGCGGATCCAGCGTCGTGATGACCGGGACACGACCGATCAACTCCGGAATCATGCCGTATTCGACCAGGTCTTCCGGTGCTACCTGTGCAAGAATTTCGCCCTCTTCGCGAGCTGCATCCCGCGGCGAGCCCTCATTCGAGAAACCGATCGCGCTCTGCCCCAGACGACGACGAATGATGTCTGTCAGCCCGACGAATGTTCCGCCGCAGATAAAGAGGATGTTCGACGTATCCATCTGAATGTACTGCTGTTCAGGGTGCTTTCGACCACCTTGTGGCGGGATATTCGAAATCGTGCCTTCCAGCATCTTCAGCAGAGCCTGCTGCACACCCTCACCCGATACATCGCGCGTGATACTTACGTTGTGCGATGTTCGACCAATTTTGTCGATCTCATCGATGTAGATGATGCCGCGCTGCGCCACCTCAAGGTCGTATTCAGCGTTCTGCAGCAGCCGGAGAAGAATGTTCTCCACATCTTCACCAACATAACCGGCTTCCGTCAGCGTCGTGGCATCGCCAATCGCAAACGGCACGTTGAGCATGCGTGCCAACGTCTTTGCCAGCAACGTCTTGCCGCACCCGGTCGGCCCCAGCACAAGCACGTTGGACTTGTCGATCTCAAGATCGTCAGGACCACTCATGTCAATGTGCTGCAAACGCTTGTAA
This sequence comes from Phycisphaerae bacterium, assembly GCA_049605375.1. Lineage (GTDB taxonomy): Bacteria > Planctomycetota > Phycisphaerae > UBA1845 > UBA1845 > JADFOB01. Next base: position 5,443 of record JBMYUM010000029.1, read on the forward strand.
TGATTATGAACCGCGACCGTCAACGTACGCTTGGCACGCGACTGCCCGATGATGTACTGATCAAGAAACTCGTGAATCTCACGAGGCGAAGGAATGTCACCGACAATCGCACGCGAGGCGGCAGCCTTACGTGTTTCCTGCTTGATAATATTGTGACAAAGCTCGACGCAGGCTTTACAGATGTAAACATCCTTCGGACCCTCCACCATGGGTCCGGCCTCGCGCTGCCCCTTTCCGCAGAAACTGCAGGTTCCGCGACGTTGCCGCGTTCCGCTGCCCCCACGATTGCCGCCGCTACGATTGTTGGCCATTGCAACCTCCAGATGACTACCGGCAACCACCTCTTGTGTCGCCTCGAGCCGTCGCAAACATATCGTCAGAGTTCGGGTAGTCGCTTCAGTTATCGGGCGAATATTGCCCGCCGGGAGATCGTTCCCCAGGCACGGTCCACCGCACCCAATCGGCATTCCCGCCTACGCCGGCGAACCGACGAACTTGTCAGGAGGAGAGCGAGTCTTTCAAAACACGCGCTTTCAGCTTCGCAAACTCAGCATCGGAGAGTTCGCCCCGCGCATGCATTTCGCGAATCGCCGAGAGCGAAAACGCGGCCTCCGGCTCCGTTCGCGGGCGCAGCAGACGCCTCGCAACCGTGAAACCGACGAAAAGCAGGCCAAGCCCGACGACGACCAGAGCGAACCAGATCAAGCCTTCAAATGCTGATCGTTGCGCGCTGCTTCCTTGCATCAGTATTGCGAGGGCAGTTTTCAATGTCGTGAGCCTCACGCGTGAAGCCGTGAGAATGCGGCCACCCAAACTTGGTCAAACTAGATGACTAACCGTCCAGAATCGCAGAAAACAACCGTATTGGCAAGTTCGCCGACGCGAGCACAGGAACCCATTCCGGCCCCTCGAATTACGCCAAGCCACGATCTGTACGGTTCTGCCAATCTGTACGCTTCTGCCAGCCTTTACGGCTTTGCCGAACGCTCCAGCGCTGCGTACCAGCTCGGCAAACACCAGAAAAGCGATGCTGGACACTTCTAACCTTCGAGAAATGATAGCGCACCGGCCGCAACCAATCCACAGCCGACGACAGATACCCCAGCTTCACCCAGCTTCCCGTCGCTCGGCATCGCCTGATCCCGGTGTTTTGGATCGAGTCGTCACATCCGAGCTGAGCTTGGATGGCAGCGTCACCACAAACGTAGCACCCTCACCCGGTTGGCTGAACAACTCGATCTTCCCTCCCAACAGCGACACCAGATCACGCGTAATGGCAAGACCTAGACCCGTCCCACCAAATTCTCGCGTCTCAGATGCGTCCAGCTGACGGAACTTCTCGAAAATCACGGGCTGATCTTCCTCCGCAATCCCAGGACCGTTGTCCGTGACGGTCATCGTGAACTCCCGCGCGTTTGATTTCACCGCCAGAGAAATCGTACCCTGTTCCGGCGTGAACTTGATCGCGTTACTCAGCAGGTTATAGAGGATTTGCTTGATCTTGCCCGAGTCACTGCGAACAGCCACGTTGTCCGCAACGTCCAGTCTCAACTCATGCTGCTGTTTGTCAGCCAACGGTCGCACAAAGTCGACAAGCTCCTGACACAGCGTTGCCAGGCAGAACTCCGATACATGAAGACTCATCTTCCCCGCTTCCAGCTTCACCAGGTCGAGTAGGTCGTTGATGATCTCCAGCAGGCTGCGTCCACTCGTCCGGATGTTCTCGGAATAGCGTGCCAGCCGCTTCGGATCAGGGTTCTCCGAATCCCAGGCGTCGCGCAGAAGCTCCGCAAATCCGATGATCGAGACCAACGGCGTCCGAAGTTCGTGGGTCACGTTGGCAAGAAACTCGCCCTTCAACCGGTTGGATTCGTACAGCGCGACATTGGTCTCTGCCAATTCACCCAGGCGAATATCCAACGAACGATTGATCTTCTGCTGCTCTTCCTGAGCCGCACAGAGGTGCGTCAACATTTCATTGAACGTCTTGGAGAGTTTCTGGAACTCGTCCCCCGTCGCAATCTCCGAACGAACTTCGGTATTCCCCAGGGCAACCTGTTCCGCCACGCGTCGCAAGTCGTGAACCGGGGAAAGCACCAGTCGCTGCGTCACCATATAGAAAACGAGGATGGCGAGCACCGCACCGCTCGCACCGGCGAGAATCGTTACAACCGCATTCCAGATCCCGCTCTCCGCACGCATCGGGAGCTTCACATCAATCAACCCCAGCAACGCCGTTGGATGCGGATCGGCGTCGGTCGCGCGAACGGCAAAACCGAACCGGAATGAGCGGCGATCATCCTGCAATTTCCAGTAGTAGGGCTGGTCCGGGCGATCGGCAAGCTGAGACAACGCTTCGCGACGAAAGCCGCCGCCGGTCAGCCCACGCTGATTCTTGATTAACCGCGGCGCCCGATCACCAAGCTGAAGATCGCGTGCGAGCAGCGGCCACCGACGATCCAACTCAAGCTGAGCAGCCGACCAATCCTCCTGGCGAAGATCGACCGCCTGATATGCCACCGACGCCAAACGCTGCGCTTGCGCCAACATGGTCTGGGCATGAAGAGAGTCCATCTGCAGCCACGGCGACCACAACGTCACCGCGATCACCAGCAACACCGCCGTGCCAAACAACAGGCTGACCTTGCGAGCAAGCGGAAACTGATACCAGCTGCGTTTTCCCATGGATTCCACTTATAACAACTTCGCGGCGGCCGATAAACCGTGATCCTCCCTCACGCCTCGTCAGGCAAGACGACCTTTCCCGGACGACGACCAGTCGACAAATCTGACAGGCGCAGATTGTACATTTTGACAACGAAATGACAGCATCATGACGCATTGCAAGGCGGACCTGAATTCAACACAATGCAGGGACTGGTCACGCGACAGCGATTCACGGGAATCACGAGCATTCCAGTGAACAGGTCGTACGGGACATCTGCCAAGGAGCGACATCATGCCAATAAAGATCTTTTCGGCCACGGGCGATCATCGGGACGATTTCTGCAACGTTGAAACGCAATTCAACGACTGGGAGAAGCATGAAAAACCGCGGATCCAGGAGATCAATACGACGGTTTGCGAACTCACCAGCAAACGTGAGACCAGCAGCTACATCATGACGCTGGTCGTCCGATTCGAGCAATGAGAATATGAACCACCGGATTGCAAAGAAGCGCGTAAAGATGCTGGGGGCCGTTTTCCTGCTGTGTGCACCACTCGCCACAGGCCTGGCTGACCAACAGGCACCGTCGCCCGATGCAACATCTTTCGCACAGCGTCTTCACTTTGTTCCTCACAACGCCGTCCTTGCATGGTCTTGGAAGGAACCGCCCGCCAATCCCAAGCCGTCGTCAAGCGACAGCAAACAAGGTCTTTTCTCAGTCACGCAAGGCCTGACGCAAATCGCGCAGCAGGCAGGCTTACTGGACGGTGTCGATCCCGCCGTGAAACTCGGATTCAACGGTATCGCTTCGATTTCAACGTTGTTCGAGTACGCCGGAACCATGGTCGTCATGCCGGCAGCCGACCTATCCGCCACCAACGCCCAACTGGCACGCCTGCGCGCAGGCCTGATTGTTCAAGGGAAAGGTGATTTCTCAAAGCTTGAGATGGCCCTGCGATACCTGATCGCCAATCATACGGATCAGAATCACGGCACCATCACGACGATTCAGGACAAGGGGCAACCCTATTACGTCTTGGAAGACAATCGGTTACCCGAAGGACTGTCGATCTGCTGGGGACCCGTCGCGTCTCACTATGTCCTGGCGCTGGGCCAGGAAACATTCAAGACCCTGTCGGCCCGCGTTCGCGAAGAATCAGACGGCCTGCCCAAACAGGCGTGGGCGACTCTGGCCCGATCAAATCCGAATCTCGATGCACGGCATGTCGTCATGGCCGACCTCAACGCCATGCGAACCTGCTCGCGAAGTCTATCTCATCACCTCAAGTACTTTTCCAAAGTTTGGAACAGCGACAGCGTCGATCGCGTCCTCTTGCAGCTGTCATGGGACCAACCTTCGCTTGAAATCGCTGCCACCCTGGAGTCTCGAGGGCACGCCCGGAAAATCCGGATCGCTGGGATCGATACCGCCGAGGGAGAGTCCACCAAAGGAAAAGACGCATGGCACGGCGGCATGATACCCGAACAGGCTTCATCGTACGCCGTCATGCACCTCAAACCCGAACTGATCATGGATGCCGTCACGCTGGTTCATCAAATGCTGCAACACCCGGACTCCCGCGCCAACAGCACGCGGTATTGGCAAGGACTCCGGGAAAAGGCCGCGTTCGAACCACAACGCGATCTTTATCCAGCCCTCCAATCCAAGTTCATCCTGCATGATGTCCCCCAGCACGCGTTGCAGATACCCATGGCCATGACCATTGTGATCCCGCTGCGCAATGCCGATCATGCGTCGAACCGAACCGGCACGGAACTGGACAATGGCAACGCCAAGCCCCTCGCGACGAAACGTCAAATCGAACAGCACCTTGGTCGTCTATTGACCGTGCTTCAGGAAGAATGGCGTGAAGGCGGCTCACTGGTTCAACTCGATCAAACGTCAGACGACATCTGGTTCCTCCACATGGGTTTGCGGGGACCGGGCTTGAAGGTCGTCGATCAGGCCATCGTTCTCAGCTTCTCACCGGAAGCCGTTCGGATGGCGTGTGACGCCATGTCCACGTCCAGTAATTGAGCAGGCATTTCTTGCGGCCCCGCTTCCCCAAGACAGGCTGCGGAGGTATCGGACGCAGGTCGGCGATTTTTCGACGCGACAGGGCATGACTGGGTGTTTCCCTGACATTGCACTCGACTGCTGAGAGCCCCTATCCGATGGAATAGGCACTGGAATTGGATCTTCAGGAAAACCAACTGTGCCTTTGATCCGTGAACAACTCAAAATGCCCACGCCACCGGGTGTGGTCGTCCGACTCCTTGAACTCACGGAACAGGACTTTGCGTCGGTCCAGGAAATCGCCGATGCCATCGCGCTCGATCCTGCCCTTGCCGCCAAGATATTGAAATTTGCAAACTCTCCGCTTGCGGGCATTCGACGCGAAGTCACGTCGCTCCCCCGTGCCGTCGCACTGATGGGCACGCGCGGTGTGATGATGACGGCACTCAGCTTTGCGGTTGTCGGTTCCACCAAGATCGAATCGTGCGACGGGTTTGATATGCGGCAGTTCGGCGTTCAGTCAATCTGCTGCGGCGTCGCAGCCAAATTGCTGGCAACGGAATCCAAGGTAGCGCCGCCACAGGAAGCCATGCTGGCCGGACTGCTCAGTCAACTGGGACGACCGGTCCTCGCCAATGCCGACCCCGCCGCCTACGCAGCGATCCTGCAAAAGGCCCCGAGAATCCCGCAGGACCTGCCGGAACTGGAACAAAAGGCGCTCGAAACAGACTACGCACAAATCGGCTCCGAGGTACTCGAATCCTGGAAGCTTCCACCACTGGTCTGGCAGGCAATTCGTACATTTCGAAAGCCGGTCGATCACCCCAACCGTACACCGCTGGCAGACATCATCCACGTCGCGGAGTTGGCTGCGGGAATGATCTGCCCAGACGGCACCCAAAAACAAGGCGGCGGCAGCGACTTCAAACGATTCGCTATCGAACGACTCGACCTGGATGAAGATACCTGCGAATCACTCGCCTGCGAAATCGCAGAAGAAACAGAAGCACTGCGCGTCTCGCTGGAAGTCGCACCCGGAAACATCATCTCGGGCGATGACCTGAAAGACATCTTGCAGGATCGCATCACCGAACTGAACATGGCCATGCACTTCGAAAGCCAGTCCATGGTCGACGAACAGGAAGATCTGCTTCGAAAAGCATCAACCGACGCGTTGACCGGCGTCGGCAATCGTGCGGCCTTTGACACCCGACTGACGCACGAAATCGATCGTGCCAATCGCTCCGGTGCATCGCTCGGCCTGATCATGCTCGATGTAGACCTCTTCAAACAGTTCAATGACAACTACGGCCATCAGGCCGGCGATGAAGTGCTGAAGGCCACGGCGAACGTCATCCGAGAAAGCATTCGCAAGGTCGACTACGTCGCTCGGTACGGTGGAGAAGAATTCGCCATCATCGCTCCCGGACTCACCGGGAACGGTGCCGTCACCCTTGCCGAACGACTGCGAAGCATGGTAGCAGACCAGGGCGTTCAGTGGGAACAGCATAAGCTTCACGTCACCATCAGCGTTGGTGTCGCGGTCATCACCGAATACATCGAACCGGAAGAGGCCAAGCGATTCATCCGCGCAGCCGACGAATGCCTCTACGCGGCCAAGAGAGATGGACGAAACAAGTGTATGTACAGCATCAACGGCCGCATGTTCCGACAGAAGCAAACGGCAAGCTGACACACCGTACGGCACATCAGTGCCAACATCCCGTCAGCGCGGGAACGCATCCTTTACACCACCGTCTACCGGCAACGTCGCACCCGTAGTCGGTGTCCGACCGGACGCAAAGAACACAACCGCCTCGCCAACGTGCTGGCCCGTAACCCTGACCTGAAGAAGATTCCGCTTTCGATAAAACTCGGGAAGTTCATCCAGGGAAAGATCGCGACTCCTTGCGCGGCCCGGCCCGACTTCCTTCCATAGACCAGAAGGCGTTTCATCGTCACCGAACACACCATCGGCATTGATCATATTGACGCGTATGCCATGCTCGGCCCACTCAATCGCCGCAACCTTGCCCAATTGATGCCCTGCTGCCTTCGATGCACTGTAGGCGCCAAAATCCTTCCCCGGAGAGAAGACATTCTTGCTGCTGTTCAGCACGACGTGGCCACCGATCCCCTGCCTCACCAGGAGTCGGTACGCCTCCAGCATCACATGCAGATAGCCATTGACATTGACGTTCATCACGCGATGGAACGATGACAACGCCATGTCATCCAGTGACGAGGCCAATGCAATACCGGCATTCGGCACCAGCACGTCCAGACCACCAAAGTTTGAGACAAGACTACGAAATCCATCACGAACGGACTCGACGTCAGTCACGTCCATCACCAGTCCCATCAAGCGACCGTCGTGATCGCCACCAAGTCGTTCAATGCCCTTGTTGATCGCCTCATCATGGAGATCAGCCAGCCCGACACACGCGCCCTCCGCTAAACAACGCTCGACAATCGCCAGACCGATCGCCCCCGCGCCACCCGTCACCAACACGACGCGTCCCGCCAGATCGCCGGCCCCCTTACCAACCATCTTGGTTCGCTGCACCGGGCGGAACTCCGCATCGAAGACCTTGGTGGGCTCGACCGCGACAAACTTCCCCAGCCGCTCGGCTTGTACCACACACGAAACGGCATGAACGGCAATATCGCACGTCACGCGCGACCGCTTCTTGTCTTCACCCCATGCAAGAACGCCAAGCCCCGGTACCAGGAACACACGCGGGAGCCAGGGACGCGGCTGCGCACGCGCCGCCTGCAACGCCTCCTTGTCGACATCCTCCGCCGACTGGCCGGCATCCACATAACGCTGGTATTCCTCATCAAACGCAGCCAAAGCCTCATCGATAACCGACGCGATGCGGTCGTCGTCCGCAGAAAGCTCGCCATCAACCAATGCATCGCCGAAGTTCAAGACGCAAGGCCAGGCGCCAACACGAACGACATGATCCGATGTCAGCGGACCGCGTTGCATGAGCGTGGCAAGTGATGGCTGCGAAAGCACATGGAGCAGCGATGCCGAGCTTTCCCATGTCATGACCGAGGGCCACGGCGCTTGCTGCAGTGAATGACCATCCGACGGCGCGATTCTGCCTCGGATCATCGGAGCAAGCCTGGCAACAACCATCTCTCGAGCAAGTGCGAGCGCGTCGTCACCATTCGACGCAGAAGAGTCGGCCTCTACCCGTGGCACCACCGAGGCACGATGCGCATGAATAAATGAAACACACCGCTGAACGATATCGACGTGACGTTCGTACGACTCCTTCGCAGAACGTCCAAAGGTAAAAAGACCATGCCGAACCAGGACGATCGCGCCCCCTTCAGGTGGGAATTGATCGCGAACCTCGAGTATGGCACGCGCCAACTCAAAGCCCGGCCTGATGTACGGAAGAACCACAGCATCATCACCGATCGCTTCTCGAAGTAGCCGCTCATCCGGCTGGTTGGTAAGGACCAGCAGCGCATCGGCATGCGTATGATCAACGTAGTCAAACGGCAGAAATGCGTGAACGAAGGTCTCAACTGAAGGCGTGGGCGCATCCGGATTGAAGAGGTATCGTCGGATGGAACGCACCAGCTGGCGATCGGTCATCGATTCGATCGATTCGAATCGCCGTAGCCCGTCAAGATCCAAAGCGGGGAGAGCATCGGAAGTAAGAGAATCGAGATCGCTGCCCGAACTCTTCACAAAAATCGCCGGACAAGGCGTTCCAAACTCATCGACGAACTCGCCCTTCAGCGAAACATTGCCACCACCGTGAAGAACAAGTGAATCGTCAGCACCAAGCAAACGAGCCGAATACAGACGCAACGCCATCTCACGATCACACGTGGAAGACAACGTCTCGACCAGGCGTTCCGCATCACTATCCGACCAGCAACTGTGCATCAGCGATCGTTACGCTCCACCACGACGTTGTTCTATTGACCAGCCTGTTTTTGATGGCCAATCAACTCTGACGGTAAGGAAAGAATGCCAGACCAGAGCATCACCATGACATAGCCGTCATCCGTCAGGACCGGACTCGGTCAAGACTCCGACTTGATGCCCTCGAAGAAATCCCACGCTTCCGCATCCGTCGCACCTTCCTGAACAATCTTCCGAACCGAACGAATCATGCCCGTCGGCCATTGTGACTGGAAGATGTTTCGCCCCATGTCCACACCCGACGCACCACTCGATACGGCATCGTATGCGAGCTTCAACGCCGCACGCTCCTCGATCTTCTTGCCACCGGCAATCACAACAGGAACGGGACAACCGCCAACAACCTTCTCAAAATCGTCGCAGTAATACGTCTTCACGACGTGCGCCCCAAGCTCCGCTGCAATACGGCAGCAAAGACCCAGGTACCGTGCGTCACGCGTCATCTCACGACCAACGGCCGTGACCGCCAGAACAGGAATGCCATACTTGTGGCCCGCGTCACAAAGCTTGGCGAGGTTGGAGAGTGTCTGCTTCTCATTGCCTGAACCGACAAAGACAGAAATCGCCATACAGCTCGCGTTCAGTCGAATGGCATCCTCAATCGAAACCGTCAGGTCTTCATTCGACAGGTCGTCCTTGAGCACGCTGGTACCACCCGATACGCGCAGCACAATCGGAAGACGTCCCGACGGATCGATCCCGTGGCGAAGGACGCCACGCGTCAACATCAGGGAATCCGCGTATGGAAGGAGCGGCTCGACCGTCTTGGCAGGTTGCTCCAGACCCGTTGTCGGCCCTTGAAAATAGCCGTGGTCAATAGCCAACATGACGCAACGACCTGTCTCCGGTCGAATGATGCCGGCCATCCTGTTCTGCATGCCCCAGTCCATAAGTCCCGCTCCGAATGTCTACAATGAAAAGCCCGCCTACCAGGAGAACAGGCCCGAAATCAAATTGCCGTAGCGCGGGATCATAACCCAATCGGCCCATCATCAAAAGCAGCACGGACCGGCAATGATCAAGGGCAGAGACCGGGCACAAAAAAACCGACGCCCCTGCAGGAGACGCCGGTTCTGATTGACTTCATTGGATTCGGGCACCCCACGGGGCTACCCATGGAACATCAGGGCAAGGTGGCGCCGAAGTACACGTTATACGTTTCACCACCATTCAAGAGGTCAATAAGACGCAACAGGTCTTCCGGCCCCTGTGTTTCATCGCGATCAATGTCAGCCTGCGAATCCGCCAGAACAGCGTTGCCATTCAGAGACTCAATCAACGCTTGAACATCGCTCCCATCTGCCTGACCGTTTCCATCAACATCACCAGGAAGGAACCCAACGGAAACACCGGTATCGGTAAGCACATGCGTCAGCGACAGTCGCTGCATCGGTCCAACGGGACCCGTCAGCGACACCTGGAGCGAATTCAGCCCCTGCGGTGCCAACGAGGAAACCCCCGGACTAACGCCGGCACCTTCAATCGCAACGGCAAAGTCCCCAAGAACGAGCCCAGACGGATCCTGACTGAACGCCAACACCACGGCATCCGGACCCTCAGGCGAAGTACCATTCGGCTCGGAAGGCTGACGGGCATCCACCGCACCATCCACCGGACTGCTCGCCACCACGCGCGGGACGAGTGATGCTGCCTGCATCGTAGCCAGTGCGTCAATGCGACCATGTCCGAAAGCAATGTCATGCCCCGGATCGCCAAGATCAATGACATTGTCTTCAATCAAGCTCCAGATCTGATCGGGATTGGCTCCGGGAAGATAGGACTTGATCAGACCGGCAAGACCGGCCACCACAGGCGTCGCCATCGACGTGCCACTCAGGAAATCGTACCGGGTTCCCACGAGCGGATACGTCGACCAGATGTCGTCGCCCGGTGCCGCCACAGCCAGCGCCGGCCCCTGATTGGAGAAAATCGCTCTCGAATCGTTGTGCGTCGTCGCTGCCACAGCCATGGCATTTTCAAATTCCGCCGGGTGAGCCACGTCGAAACCAGCCCAATTGCCGGCCGCCGCGACCACAAACGCACCATTCTCGTACGCATAATCCACAGCAGCCTCGAACATCGTCAGCTCATTGGCCGTCAAATTGTAGAACTGGAGGCTGATATTGATGACGTCTGCGCCGTTGTCCGTCGCCCAGACGATACCGTCGGCAACAGGAGGCCATGTGCCACCACAACCATTCAGCACACGGGCACGCAATATGTTGGCACCCCCAAGGTAAACACCGGCAACACCAATTCCGTTATTGCCCATGGCAGCAGCAATGCCGGCAACGTGCGTACCGTGAGGGCACGATTGCGGCGGATCGGTATCACCATAGTTCGTCGAAAGATCCACCGTGTTGATACTGTCGACAACCAGGGACGCGTAGTCTTCATGCAACGTCACGCCATTATCAATAATGGCAATCGTAACAGCACCCTCAACGCCGGCGTGAATATCCCACGCCTCCGGCGCACCAATGTCGACCCCGGTCGTTCCACCAGTCTGCCCGTTGTTCAACAGGTGCCATTGGTCTACAAAATCCGTATCGTTCGGGATGAGCGCAACAGTACCGATACCGACTGTACTCACGCTCTCCACCTCATCCATGACGGAAAAGTCATCCAGCATGGCACGGGCATCCGTACCGGCCGGAACATCGAGCAAATAAGTGCGATCCAGCCCCAATCGCGCAGCGACCGTGGGCTGTCCGAAACCTCGGGAGAAGCAGGGACGGACCGCCTGAACCTGCCACGCACGACAGGCTGCATGAAAACGATCGTCCAACTGAGGAACACGAGCGACATTCGGTAAGCGGGCAGCAGCTCCACGCTTTTGCGGCCCTTCCACAGCGGCAGCAGCACCGAGAGCTTGACCGGCTGGTGCTAACGCCTGCGGCACCATCGCATCCTCACGGAAACGAACGATGATCTGGTCCGTCGCGAAACCACCGACTTGGTCGGCCCGGACCGCCGGCGCATTCGCCGAACCCCAGGCCGCCGGACTCAAGAAGACCGTCAACACAAGAGCAAGAACCAGCAACGCCGGACGTACGCGAGACAACTGATCGTGCAACAAAGACCGACAAGCGGAACCAATCGCCGAAGCGGAAGATACGCTCGGCATGGCCATGCACCGGAGAGCACTTCTCTGCACCACTCTTCTATGCACTTTTGTTCTCCGCACCATTCTTCCACGCACCATGCAATCTTGATGAATGACGTGTCTTTGGATGACGTTACGCACGACAACTCCCCTCTACCGAAACACCACCAGAGTGCCCCTCTTCCGATACACCTCCGGGGTGAATGTGAAACAACATGACGCCGTTGCCACGACGGCACCCTGCCGTCCCCCACAGCCATTCATCCCCAATAGCCGTTCATCCCCAATAGCCATTCATCCCCAATAGCCATTCATCCCCAATAGCCGGCCATGACCACAAATCCGTCAT
>JBMYUM010000030.1:0-17478 GCA_049605375.1 Phycisphaerae bacterium
GGTCTGGCAACGGAACACCAACGTGTTCAGGTACTGGCCGCACTCCGGGAAACCAATGCCCCCATACGAGCGACGCAGCGGGATCAGGCCAATGCTGAACTCTCTTCAATTTCTGATCAGTTACGCTATAGTTCGGGCATGAAGGTAGGAAATTGGAACATCTCATCGATCGTGAACGGCACCATCCGGCTCGACGGCGGCGCCATGTTTGGCGTGGTTCCCCGCGTGCTTTGGGCACCGAAGTGCGATGTCGACGATCACAATCGCATCCTGCTCGCGACGCGAACCTTGTTGATTACCAACGAATCACAGGGGCGGGTGATGCTTGTGGATACGGGGTGCGGACCCAAGTGGAGCGATGATCAGGCCGACCGGTACGGCATCAAGCGAGAAAGCGAAGCGTTGACGGCGGCGCTGCGAAACATCGGCGCAGACGAGGCCAGCGTGACGGATGTCATTGTTTCGCATCTCCACTTTGATCACAACGGCGGATTGACGACGTGGCGAGACAAAGAGGGGGGCGAACTCGACTTGATTTATCCCAACGCGACGCATTGGATTCACAAGACGCATTGGGACCATGCCCAGGCGCCGCACACGAAGGACAGGGCCTCTTTCCTGGCTGAGGACTTTCGCCTCCTCCACGATAAGGGCTCGCTGCGACTTCTCGAAGGAGAACAAGCAGCGCCCACAGGCGATGCGTTTGGCTGGTTCGCCTCCGGTGGGCACACGCCGGCCCAACTCCATCCCATGATCGAAGGCGACGGAATGTCGGTCACGTTCTCCGGTGACATCGTGCCAACAGCCCGGCATCTCAGGCCGGCCTGGGTGATGGCCTATGACGTACAACCCATGAAGACGATCGACGAGAAACTGAAACTCTACCAGAACATCATCGAACGTAAGACGGTTCTCGCCTTCCCGCACGACCCGGATCATGCCGCCGTGACACTGACCGGCGAACCGAAAAAGCCAGAGATCGCGGAGGCGATCGAATTGTAGTGGCCGCAATGAAAGCACTCATCATCCACTCCAGACTGACACTGATCGCCGTTCTGCTGTCGGCAGTCTGCTTAGGGGCGGGTTGCGATGACCCCGTGACGCTCAGAGAAATCCAGACCTCCCGCGCGTTCGTCGACATCACCCGAACACGGTTGTCTCCAGAACCGTTAGCTGCCGGGTGGTCCGGTCTGGCGCTCTTCGACTACGACAACGACGGTGACATCGACCTCTTCGTCACCAGCATCCGGGGCTTACCCAACCTGCTCTATCAGAATGATGGACAGGGCAACTTCGAAGAGGTGGCAAACCGTGCCGGCATACGCTTTACCAGTGATTCCGGTGTCTGCACCGGTGTCGGTGACTTTGATGGCGACGGCTGGCTGGACCTCATTGTCGGGCGACAGTTTCATCAGGAGGGCGACAGCAGCGTCAACATTCGTTACCTGAAGAACCTGGGACCGAACAGCGCCGGCGTTATTCGTTTCGCCGATGCCACCGAAGAAACGGGGCTGGCAGGCATCGACTTCGTTTCGAGCGTCGGCGTCGCTGATTTCGATAATGACGGACGACTCGACCTCTACCTCGGGCGCTACGACATGCGAAACCTGGACTTCCCGCTGGAATCTCACCTCGAAGATACGCCCAATGTCATGCTGAAGAACACCGGCGTTGTGGAACCTGGTGTACCGGTTTTCGAAGACATAACGGCAGCATCGGGTACCGCAGGGTCGCAGATCACGGGGTTGGCACCGGAAACTTCTGAATTGTTGCATCGGATGCCGACCTGGGCCGTTTACCCCACTGACGTGAACAACGATGGCTACATGGATATCTTCTCACTGCAGGAGTTACCGGGCGGCGTAGATTTATTCATCAACAATGGCGACGCAACGTTCGCTCCACAACAGCAAGACCTGCTCAACGCCCGCGGTGGTTGGATGGGGGCGGCCGGTGCCGACTACGATCGGGATGGCGACCTCGATTACTTCCTGACCAACGTCGGTGCCAACGCACTCGGGGACCCGTTGCCACACGTGACCAGTGCCTGGGCCCGCGACGACGGAACACCCTTCCACCGTCTGCTCTCCAATGATGGCGATGGCAAACTGACCGACGTCGCCGACTCCGTCGAAGTAGCGCCGGGATTGCTGCCCCCCGACAACCGGCTGGGTGGTTCCGGCCTGCAGGCATACGAATTTGGATTCAGCTGTGCATGGCTCGACATCCAGAATGACGGATTCCCTGATCTGACGTGGACCGGCGATATTGTTCTCTTCGATCAGCTCGGCGAAGGACGCTTACGACAAGATTTCCATGGCGTCAGTCGTATGCTGGCCAATGCCGGCGAAGGCGAATTTCAGGATGTGACCGGAATCAGCGGACTCTTCTATTGGGATAACGCCTTGCCGTTGGATTACGGCTACAGCCTCTCAGGCCGGGCGCTCGCGGCCATCGACATCAACAACGATGGCTACGCTGATATCTGTCGCACCGCCAACGAGTCTCTCGACGGGCTGCAGGTTCTTCAGAATCCCGCCGTCACACCGGGCCGGTGGTTGACCGTCCGATTGCGATCCGACAACGGAAACACATTTGGAATCGGGGCGCGTATTACGGTTCGGCATGAAGGAGAAGTGTGGGTCGCGGAAGTCTTGACCACCGTTGGTGCATTCACCGCCGTGCATCCCCAGGTGCATTTCGGATTGGGCTCACGCGAGCGAGTCGAGGAAGTGTCCGTTCGTTGGCCGACAGGTGAAACAACCATCCTGAACGACGTCGCAACCGATCAGATTCTCACCATCCACCTCGAGTAAGAACAACCCGGGGCAAAAAAAACGGGCACGATGGATCACTCCATCGCACCCGCAAGATTTTTGGTCATTTGATGCTGACCAAGCAGGACGCGAACCTACTGGGCGGTGTTGCCGTCTTCCCAGAGGTCGAAAACGCCGTCGTTGTCCAGCAGGAATTCCGAAGCGCTGTACAGCGCCAGGTCAAAAGCGAAATCATCCCACAGACGTGCGAGGCTCAGGCCACCAAGGCAACCACCCATGCAAGCCGTTCCCAGCAACGTTACGACAGCAAGCTTCATCTTACGCATCAGAGATCTCCTTTAGAGATTGCACGTTGCAGCCTTCACGGTAACCCATACCGACGAATTCACAGGCCGCAACTGCACAGGCCAACCTGGCCTGAATACCGAATATTCTGGATCACGTAACGCATTGTGATCCGCCATGTATTGAAATCCTTGCACTGAATCAGGATCAACATTTCAGGGAGCCTCGGATACCAACAAGCATCAGGCTCAAACCAACGCCAGTGACGTGGAACGCCACGGACTACATGCGATTCACCGAAACAGTACGAGAAACTGACCGAAAGCCTGGCACATACCCAACCGGTCGGCCCGAACAACAAAAATGTGACCGCACACAAGCCATGCTGAAGCGTCGAGTGCCAACAGGATGACCCGCCGAGAGCAAATGAGCGCTTGCCGTCTTACAAAACGTAACGCTGGAAAACGCCACGCTCGAAAACACAAAGCTCCAAAACATCGCCCCTATCGGCGCAAATTGTGCGAATTCATGACAAAATCGTGCGATTCTTGACCAGGAAAGCCACGCCGTAACGCAGATAACTGCAATTGGGCGTCATGCTTCAGGGAAACTGCCGCCGCGCCGACGGCCTCATGTGTTTCCTGACACTTCGTCCTGAACGAAACGTCTACCTGAAACAGAATCGCAAAGCAGGTGGCCACCGCCGACCTGGATGAACGCCCAAACTGGATCAATGTCCAACCTGGAGCAAGAGCCACCCTGAATCGAACGACCACCCTGGATAGAAAGAAACGTGACCGCGCCAACGAGAGCCAGGCAGAATAAGCCGCCCAACCAATCACTATTCGCTCTTCCCATCCACCGCGTAAACGATTCCCCAAAGCGCCGGAATCGCTACGAACCCAGAAACGATGTCACAGCGGGAGTTTCATGTCAAGACCTTTTCATACAAAGTAGAGTAAAACTTTAGGGGTGACGTAGCCCGCAGGGAGGCTATAGTACCCTGCGAGGGGACACGATTCTGATTCAGCACATGCAACGAGCCGTGCCTCGCCACGTTGAAAAGGCGAGGAAGCGCCCGCGTCTACAGTCTTGCCAAACAGTGCTTGGACGTCAAAAAAGCGGGTGACTCAGGAACTGCGCAACCATCGCGCCCTCGAAGGAAGGAATTTTATGGGTGAGAACGCGGCCACGACCAAAGCAGTCGGCGTCGTGGAGAAAAATCAAAAGGGAGGCGGGGAGCTGCGTAACCCACAGAAAAATCTGGGGATGCTGCCCGCTGACGTGCTGGTTACGCCAGACCTGATGAGAAAAGCCCAACTGCGCGGAGGCGAACTCGTTGTCGGAACGCTGGCCGCCAACGGAAAGGGCGGCGGAAGAAGAGCGAAGCTCGACGAAATCGAAACCGTCGACGGCCTGGCGCTCGGTGAGCACCTCGAAAAGAAGACCTTCGAAAGCCTCACCGCGATCGATCCCAATCGACAGATTCGTTTCGAGCACGATGGCGGCCCCATGACCATGCGAGTCATCGACCTGCTTGCGCCCATCGGTTTTGGGCAGCGTGGACTGATCGTCGCACCGCCACGATCCGGAAAAACCGTCTTGCTGCAGCAGATGGCCCAGGCTGTCACGACAAATTACCCGGATGTCCATGTCATTGTCCTGCTGATCGATGAACGCCCCGAAGAAGTCACAGACATGCGACGCAACATCGACGGCCAGGTGATCGCCAGCAGCAACGATAAAGATGCCGCATCGCACGTTCGCCTCGCAAGGCTCGTGACCGAGCGCACCAAGCGACTCGTCGAAGCCGGGCAAGATGTCTTCCTGCTACTCGACTCGCTAACCAGACTCGGTAGGGCATTCAACGCCCAAGTCCGCAGCGGCGGCCGAATCATGTCCGGCGGGCTCGACATCAACGCTCTGCAGGAACCCAAGTCCATCTTCGGTGCCGCACGAAACCTCGAAGAAGGTGGATCACTCACCATCGTAGCGTCGGCATTGATCGAAACCGGGAGTCGCATGGATGACGTGATCTTCAACGAATTCAAAGGCACCGGAAACATGGAACTCATCCTCTCGCGTGAGATGGCCAACCGTCGTGTCTGGCCGGCGATTGACCTGAATCCGTCAGGAACACGAAAAGAGGAACTGCTGCTCACGCCCGAGCGGCTCGAACTGTCACATGCCGTCCGCAGAAAAATGCAAGGCAAAGACCCCATCCAAGTCATGGAATCACTCCTCACTGACATGCAACGACACGAAACAAACGACCAGTTCGTCGCCTCCCAGGGAGGTTCACGGCCACGTGGGCCGCGTTTCAGACGCCAGTAGCGCGGCCAGGTCGACCCGTTAACGCCAAACGCGTAACCAAGCACGCAACTTAACGGGCACGTAACAACCGGCTTTTCATCTCTTGCTTGAGAATAGCAATCAATAGCATCAGAATACGGAATACAAGGGGCGGTTCATCGGAGCCGTTCCCGTTTGTGAATTCCTAATAACAGTAAGACCCCAATAACAGTAAGGCATCGATAGGATCGATCATGAACGGAAACGACCGATTCGATCAACAGTACTACGGCCAACCGCGTCGTGGTTCCTGGCTGACCTTGGCCGGCGTCTGGGCACTGGTCTTCATCGCCGTCTGGTCCCTCATGCGGAACAGCACACAGGGATCGCTCACAGATCCGGACTACACCGCCCGCAATGTCACCCCACGTGGAAATCTCACCGCGGAAGAGCGTTCCACCATCGATGTCTTCCACGCCGTCTCGCCATCCGTCTGCTACATCACGACGGTCGAGGCTCGACGAAGTATTTTCCGTGTGACGCATTATCCGTCGGGCACGGGTTCTGGCTTCGTCTTTGACAAAGATGGCCATATCGTGACGAACTTCCATGTGGTTCAAGGCGCCGACATGACGTTCGTCACCCTGGCTGACAAGTCGGAATACAAGGCTACGATTGTCGGTGCAGAACCAGACAAAGACATCGCGGTGCTTAAAATCGATGCACCGCCGGGTGCGCTCACTCCCATTCCCATCGGGACCTCAAATGACCTGCAAGTCGGGCAGAAAGTCCTCGCCATCGGGAACCCGTACGGACTCGATCACACACTGACGACGGGCGTCGTCAGCGCACTGGGGCGGGAAATTGAATCCATCACCGGGCGGACCATTCGTGAGGTCATTCAGACCGACGCTGCCATCAATCCAGGGAATTCCGGTGGGCCACTGCTCGACAGCGGCGGTCGCCTGATCGGCGTGAACACACAGATTGCCAGCCCGTCCGGCGCCAGTGCGGGGATTGGATTCGCAGTTCCCGTGGACGTGGTCAACAGCATCGTTCCCGACATCATCCGCTACGGTAAAGTCCGAAAGCCGATGCTCGGCGTCACACTGATGTCCGACTACCAGTCGGCACGCTGGCGACTGCCCGAGGGCATCCTCATTGACCGTACGATCAATGGCGGCGGGGCCGCGCAAGCAGGCCTGCAGGGTACCCAGGTTGACCGTTACGGACGCGTGACCCGTATGGGAGACATCATCATCTCCATCAACGGAACGAAAGTAGCCTCGCAGAACCAACTCAAAGATGTGCTGGAGCAATACCCTGCCGGCACAACGGTAACCATCAAGTACATTCGCGAACTCAAATCGGTTGCATCTACGGAAGTCGAATTGCGGTACTACGATTAACAAAAAAACTCGATCGGGGTGGCTTGCCTCTGTTAAACGCGGGCCCGCACAAGGCTGCATGTCAGCAACGTGCTATCGCAGTCATTCCCAAGGAGTTAGCGAAAATCACAGCCGGCTCTTGCCGTGCTTGACTGAGTCGCCAAATTCACCCAACGCTTCCATATTCAGCATGATTGTCACTTCGCAGTTGCAAGATGTTGTGCGCCGCATCGCTGTGAGTTGATTACGGCTCAAGAATGTTGAAGCCATCCGACGATATTTTCGATGGAAGGTGGCAGTGGTTCACGGGCCGATGGATTCGGCTGATTTCAGCATTGCCACAACCGATTTCCCTCGCTGACGCTTCAAGGATGAACGAGTGAGAGGGGAGGTACCGAAGGCCTGAAGCCCAAGCCGTACCTCCGACAACGAGGGGGGGACAACACACCGTGCGTGTCCACCCATCGCCGGTCTCGAATCGCCGATCGCGAATTGACGATCTCGCCGGTTCGACCACATGAAGCGTCAGTCAGCGCGTTTCGAGAGGACAGCGAGAAAATACATCGCGTCTGGTCTCAACATGCCGCTACGCCAAGGTCTCCCCGTATCGATCGATCAGCGCCAGAGCCCGATCAGGGCCAAGGCTTGATCAGGGCCAAGGCTTGATCAGGGCCAGAGCCTGATCAGCGCACCGATGATACGGCACGGGACGAGCTCGAAATTGATGTCATGCAAAGCGGGAAACCACCCAGGTTGATTGCCCTTCGGCGGTGAAAACGCTTGCGCGCAATAGGTTTGTGAACAGGAACCGGAAAACGGCCGGCGCCACGGCTGCCGCCAACGACCGCTTCCGTTCACCAGTCATGGATGAGGCGTCATGGATTCCATTATCAACATCGGTCCGTTTCTCCCTCCGCAGAAGAACAGCCTGCCGTACAAGGCGGACCCCGCAGGTGCTCGTCATGCGGCGGATGCCAGAGCGGAAAACGTGCGCTTCGACGACCTGAAAGTCACCGCCGGCCTGCGTTCGCCAGCTGATGTCAACGCCAGGGAAGTCGAGGCAAGCCCGAGGACCGCACCGTTTCAGTCGATCCCCGAACGGGATTTGCGAGAAGTCATCAACGTCCCTAATGACGCGAACCCTGCCGAGCCCGCGGCAACACCGCTCGTGGACCGCGTCGGACTCGCGACGAACCTGAATGACGCAGTTGCTGTCGACACCTACGAATTCTCGACGGAAGCGCGGGTGCAGGCAGCACGGCAGCTGGCCGGTACCGCAGAGGTGAGTCCCGTTCTCTCCGAAGAAGTCATGGACCGAATCAGCCAGAGGTTGGCCAAGAACAACGCCATTCGAAATGAAATCGCCGCCGGTACCTACGAAACCGCCGATCGCATCGCCGCAACCGTGGATCGTCTTCTCGACGTACTCATCTGACGCCTGACTCATCTGACGCCTGTCTGGCAACGCCCGGGAAAACACCAATAGCAGCCGGTCGTGCGGTCCTAACCATCCAATCCTGACCACCATGCCTTCGCGCATCGGTTGTTCTGCGATAACGTGACCAATCATGAACAGGGGGAAGACCGCCAATCCAGCCGGTGTCGCAGAACCGCCAGAGCCGTCAGAACGCGCTCAATCCGGCGAATCGATGCCACAGCCATCGCAACCCGATGAGGGGCGCGAGGCAGCGTTCAAGGACCAGGCAAAACAACAGTTCGAAGCTTGGGCAGCGACGTATGACCGTAGCCTGCTGGGCCATTTCCTGTTCCGACCATGCTACATCACGCTGATGGAAGAAATCGCGCGTTGGCGAAAATCGCACGACGGACCATTTCGCGTACTCGACATCGGGTGCGGGACCGGAACGCTCTGCAGTATCATCGCGCGATCACCATGGCCGGTGGAGGTCGTCGGCCTCGACTATTCGCCCGCCATGTGCGCCCAGGCCCGAGAGAAGTCCGGGCAGCTCGGATTGCAGGATCGGACCCGGTTTGTCGCCGCCGACAGCGAACACCTGCCTTTTGATGACGCGTCCTTCGACCTCGTCCTGTGCGCTAATTCTTTTCATCACTACCCGCATCAGGAAGCTGTCGTCAAGGGAATCCGAAGGGTCCTCAAACCTGGCGGACGGTTTATTCTCGCCGACGGCTTTCGCGACAACGCCATTGGCTGGGTCGTGTTCGACGTCGTTATTGCCAAGATCGAAAAAGAAGTGCATCACGCACCATGGCCACTGGTCCGCGAATATTTTCAGGCCGGCGGTTTCCGTGACATTGTTCACCGCAAGATCAACGTCCTGTTCCCTGTCCTCATCACCAGAGGCGATGCCTGATCGGCAACGCGAGGCAGAGCGCCTGGCTGTGAAGAGCGACAGGCTGTGAGTCGTGCCCGGCACGCAAATCGAGACGGTGGCGCCGTCCCCATACCAAACGGCGCTTGACCTCTTTTCATTTATTCTTTGGCTCGCATGTCATCTGTTGCGCTTCGATACGCGCTGTTATCGGGCAACGACAACCTCCACCTGCCGCGCGAAAGCTGAATTGTAGAGTTCAGCTGAAAACCACGGCAACTCTGGGAGGGTTGAGTAATGTCGTATATCGACCTGCGTGCCACACTCGCTGATTGGCCTTACGATCCGGAGCAGATCTCCGTTCGAAAGATCATTGGGATCGATGGCACGGAAAAACTGCAAATGAGAGTTGAACTTGGTGTCCTGCAGATGGATACGGATGGTCGCCCCGACGGCGCCCAACCCTATGGCTGCCAGACACTGCTCGAGTATCACAAGAATCGACGGGATGAATTCATCCGGAGAAACGGAACCGAAATCGGTTTCGCGCTAAGCCCGCAGGAATGCGAAGACCTGCGCGGTGAAGCCTCCATCTTCTACCGACGATTCGTGTCCTACTATGTGCTCGAAGAATTTGACAAGGTCTACCGTGACACGGCACATAACCTGGAACTGTTCGATTTGTGCCGCGAACACGCCATGGAGCCGGCTGACCGCCGTGCGCTCGAAGTCTACCGACCCTATGTCATCATGATGGACGCGCGTTCCCGCGCCCACCATGCACTCGATGACCAGGAGCCGGCCAGCGCGCTCGCACACGTCAACCGTGGGATCACGCACCTGCGATCCTTCTACGAGGATCACATCCAGGGCGATCTCGAAGACATCGAAGAACAAAGCAACGAACTGCGCATTCTTCGTGACTTCGCCAAAGAGATCAACGCACAGATCCCGGAAGACTCCGTCGTCGTGACCCGCCGGGCCCTTCGGACGGCGATCGAAGAAGAAAGATTTGAAGAGGCGGCGAAGCTGCGCGATGCACTCCAGAAGCTCGGTGAAGGACTGACGCCGCCGCTTTCGTGACGCTCCGCATCGCACACTGGATCTCGATATCGTGCTCACAGGAAGCGCGACAAACGTGGGTCCGAACCAAGGTGACCGATGTCGCACGGCGACGCCGCGCCGCCGGGACGCCATCGCCTCCGCTCCCCATCGCCCACCAGCATCGCCCGCTGTACGAAACCACCTGTTGAACATTCCCGACCGGGCATCTATCCTCCGGTGATCTGATCGATCGTCGACAGCCGCCTCGCGCGCATCGCGATCGTCGAATGGGAATCACGCAAACGAACTGGCGACACACACTACGGAATGCTGCCATGACCACCGAACCGTCGCAAACCATTGAGCATCAACCCTGGCTCGACCATCTGGCGCAAAAATACCCGAGCGCAATGCGAAACGCGCAGGGGCGATTTGAAGCCTACGCCGATGCCGCCGCAGAACGGAATGCCGCGCAATCGGGCCCAGCCCTCATCGAAAGAGGCAATCGGTGCCTGATTCAATTGACGGGAAAAGACCGCGCAACATGGCTGCACGGACTCACCACCAATCACGTCACAGGGCTCGACGTAGGCGTCGGTAACTATGCATTTATCTGCAATGTTCAGGGACGAATCGTCGCCGACCCCGTCGTTATTGCGATGAAGGATGCCATCTGGCTGGACCTCGACGTGAACGCCGCTGAAGCCGCACTCGCTCACATGCGGAAAGTGCTGATCGTTGAAGATGTCACGATCAATGACGACTTCGCGGCGACTGCCCGAATGGCGGTTGCCGGTGATCAGGCGGCGCAACTGATCGAATCACACGGCGCGACGCACGTCAGCAATCTGCCGCACTTCGGCGCATTGACCGTATCGATGGGCAACCGTGAAGTGACCGTTGTACGAAACGAAACGTTGGGGCTGCCCATGTACGACCTGTTTGTTCCTGCAGAGGGTGCAGCCGGGATCTGGGACAAACTGTGCGAACAGGGCGCCGTGCCTGTGGGCACCGACGCGACCGAAGCCCACCGAATCCTGCGCGGCCGACCGGCTTTCGGCCGCGAGATCTCCGACGAGTACCTGCCCGCAGAAACCCGACAGCTCGATCTGGCCGTGAGTTTCAACAAAGGCTGCTACCTCGGCCAGGAAATCGTAGCCCGCATGCATGCACACGACGCCGTCGCAAGGCTTCTGATTGCCATCGAGGCACGGTCGGATCAACCCATCGCGGATAACGCCGATATTCGCGCCGCCGGCAAGGTCGTGGGCGAAGTGACAAGCGCGTGGCACGACAGCAACGGCGGCCGCGTCCGCGCACTTGGATACGTCAAGGCGGCTGCTGCCAACCCCGGTAACGAAATTGAAGTCTGCAGCGGTGATGACAAGTGGTCGGCACAGATACTGGATTGGCCACCCAAGTGAAGTGACCGCCATCGGTGAAAGCAAGACCTTCGTCTGCAAGGCCTTTGTCCGTACGGCCTCCGCCCATTAGGGAAACACCAGCATGGATCGAAAGAAAATAGCCATTGTGACCGGTGGTGGTCGAGGGATCGGCCGGGCTGTCTGCCGGCAACTGGCAGCCGACGGTATTCATGTTGTTGCCGCCGCACGAACGCAATCACAACTCGAAGAAACACGCGACGCCATCAACGCGAGCGGCGGCACATGTGACATCATCGCCGCTGACCTGACCCGCGAAAGCGATGTGCAGGCAACCATTGAATACGCCGGCAGCATCAACGGACACGTCGACATCCTCATCAATGCCGCGGGTGTTGCGCCCTGCATGCCCGTTGAGGCGTGGAGCGAAGACGCTTTCCAGCATATGCTCCAGGTCAACGTCACCGCCGTCTTCAATGCCTGCCGTCTAGCCTGGCCCATCATGAAAAAGACCGGCGGTGTCATCGTAAACATCTCGTCCGTCGCGGCCATCGATCCTTTTCCAGGGCTGGGTGCGTATGGAGCGACCAAGGCTTGGGTTAACATCTGGTCCAAAGCGCTCGCGGAAGAGGGTAGACCGCACGGCATTCACGTGTTTTCAGTCGGCCCCGGCGCGGTCGAGACGGATATGCTCCGCTCCGCGTTTCCGGACTTCCCTGCAGAGCAATGCCTGACCACCGACGAAATCGCAGACGTCATCGTCGGGTGCACGCGCGAGAACATGCGGTACGCGACCGGACAGATCATCTACGCTCGGAAGTAACACCCCGATTCATCATCCCCCTTCGCTTTATCTGACCTGATTCGGGAAACCCCGAATTTGAGGGGGCGTCCCCATTTCCTGGGGCGAGCCAACCAAAGTTGCAGCCCTCGCTTCCCGATCTACATGCACGGAGTGGCGTCACGCTCAAATGAACGCGGAACCGATGCGCCACCTGCAGGATCGTGAACTCCCGAATCGAGGATCATCATGGCCATATCGAATCAACATAAGATCATGCTGGAAGCCGGAACCAATGAGTTCGAAATCCTGGTCTTCCGCGTCAGCAACCGACGCTGCGGCGTCAACGTGGCCAAAGTCCGTGAAGTCATCGATCCGCAACCGTTGACCAAGCTGCCACAGACGCATGCCGCCATGATGGGCATGTTCCAACTGCGCAGCGAAGCGCTTCCGCTCATCGACCTCTGCCAATGCCTTGGCGGGCAGCGGGGTGATCCGGAACAGGGGCAGATCATCGTCATGGAATACAACGCCACGCGTGTCGCGTTCCGCGTTGATGCCGTCGAGTACATCCATCGCATCAAAGTCGGTGATGTCGAAGCCCTGCCGGACATCGAGGGCCTGGACGATGCGCCAGTCACCTTCGTTGCGCATAACGAAGGTCAAATTCTCCTGATGATCGACTTCGAAAAAATTGTGTTTGATATCGCCGGGCAGGACCCGTTCGAACGCAATTCGCGCAACATCACCAACGTGGCCGAACGAGGAAAGCGCGTGATCTGGTTGGCGGAAGACTCCGGAACCATTCGCAAAATGATTACCAGCAACCTCGGCATGGCCGGCTACCTGAATACCCGGGCATTCATCGACGGGATGGCCTGCTGGACCGCTCTCGAAGAGCTTGTGGAGCAGGGGAGGACGAGCGATGTCGATCTCGTCATCACCGACATTGAAATGCCGAAGATGGACGGCCTCCACCTGTGCAAACGCATCAAGGATCACCAGGAACTATCCCATCTTCCGGTGGTGGTCTTCAGTTCGCTCGTCAGTCACGACAACACAAAAAAGTGTAATTCTGTCGGCGCAGATGCCCAGATTACCAAGCCGGAAATTGCCAATCTTGTCAATGTGGTCGATGGACTGCTTGAGAATCGCCCGGAACCCGCGGCTGTCTAGCCTTGAGGGCTGGTCGTCTGACCGCAACGTGACTGAATTCGAACAGGAACCGTCACAAATTTCACGATTTGTGGGGCTATCGAATATCCCTGAAAGCGATGAAACCAACCACAAGCCAGGCGCCTGTGAGTTAACGTGCCATCCTGGTTTAATCTACTGTCCTCGTGGGGCTTAGGTTTGCTTGCGTCGTTCGCGTGCCGTTAGCGTCAACGCAACTGACAGTATTATCCCGCTGCTTCCGCGCTGATATTTCTCCTGCATTTGTTCAAGGCCCGCTTGTTTTCCTACCGATGCTGAGGCAACGTTTCTGATTGAGCACGCTGGAAGTGTGATCATGGCGAAAGTAGCGGTTGTAGCGGTCAAATCTTTGCAGATTGCCAGTTGACGGACGTTCGCCAAGGTCTACAATTCCCGCGCTGTAAAAAGGACGGCTCGGCCTACCTGTAATGCTAATCGCTACATTCAGGGGTCGAGATCAGCAGGCGACCCGGTGGTGGCTTCCTTCGGAAATGGCGCGTTTTCCGATTGAAACTCTCCCCCATCTCAAGGTTGTCGCACTACGGACTGCTAGAGTGCAGTCGTCATGAAGATTTGCATGAATTTGACAATAGTTTGTCACAAATAGACGAATGAGACGGACTCGTTCTGCGCCGATAAATATAGGGCGTTGGTAGATAGTTAGTATTCGCAATTTAGGGCTTACAGGAAAGAATTTTCGCGTGTGACACAGATCACGCAGCAGTTCTTTTTCGGGAGGTTTACGCTAATGCAAGGTTTGAAGGAGAATGGCACTATGCTCAGCACGTGGATGCAGCGGGTGTCCCGATTGGGCGTGCTCTGTGCGGTAACGTTGATGATCACCGGTTGTCCGGGCGTGCCGACGGATGGCACGGTCGTTGATGGTCCGTGTGCCGAAGATGGCACCTGTGACAGCGGCGACGCATGCAATCCGATTGAGTGCGATGCTGAAAGCAACACCTGTGTTGCAAGTGAAGCACCGTGTGAAGAAGGCTTCGTCTGCTCGGTCGACGAAGAGACTGGCGAAACAACATGCGCATGCGACGACGACGCTGACTGCGATGACGGCAATGCCTGCACCGCAAACGTGTGCCTGGAAGGTACCTGTGGTGTTGATGCCGTCGTTGTCTGTGAAGACGAAGACATGGACGCATGCACCACCGAAGCATGCAACGAAGAAACCGGTGAATGCGAAGTCACCGAAACCGTCGAGTGCGAAGGCACGGACGTTTGTGATCCGGCAACCGGCGAATGCGGCGCTCCGTCGTGCGAGTCGGACGAAGACTGTGACGACATGGTCAACTGCACCACCGACACCTGCGTCGAAGGTGCATGCGAGTTCACCGCTGTTGTCTGCGAAGACGACGGTGATGCTTGCACCACTGATGCATGCGACGAAGAAACCGGCGAATGTGCATCAACCGCCGTTGAGTGCCCGGATGGCCAGGAATGCGTCGAAGGCGAATGCCAGGACGTGGCCGAATGTGCAACCGACGACGACTGTGCTGATGGCGAATCATGCGTTGATGGCGCATGCGTAACGCCGGACTGCACCGAAGATGCTGACTGTGCTGATGGTGAAGTTTGCGACAACGGTACCTGCATCACCGCTTGCACCGCTGACGAAGACTGCGCCGACGGCGAAGTTTGCGACACCGACACCGGCCTCTGCGAAACCGGTTGCAGCGAAGACGCCGACTGCGATGACGGCACCTTCTGCAACGGTGCAGAAACCTGTGGCGACGACGGCATCTGCGATGCCGGTACCGCACCGTGTGCTGACGACGAAGAATGCGACGAAGACGCTGATGAGTGCATCGGCGACGACGCAGAAAATGAGTCGCTCACCTCGGGTACCGACACGATCACGACGGGTAGTGGTGACGACACCTTCGATGGCGGTCGCGAAATCAACGGTGGAAACTTCTTCCAGACGCTGAACAACGCTGACATGCTGAATGGTGGTAGCGGTACCGATACCCTGAACGCTCAGTTCCAGGGCGGTGGTACCACGACGCCGGGTAGCCTCGCAGGCATCGAAGTGATCAACTGCGAAGTCACCGACAACAACAACACCACCCTCAATGCTCTGAACGCTGACTCGATCACCACGATCGGTAACACCAGCTCACAGGCAGACCTGACGGTCACGAACGTTTCGACCGCTCCGACCGCGTTCAACCTGACGAACGTCAGCCAGGACTTCTCGGTCACCATCACGGACACCGCACTGGCCGGTTCCAGCGACAGCTGCACCGTTACGATTTCGGGTGTCGTCGATGGCGGTACTGAGCCGGTCATCACCCTGCAGCCTTCGGCTGCCGGTAGCGGTTACGAAACCATCACGCTGGTTTCGGAAGGTGGCGTCGCCAACAGCATCGATGACATCGTCGATGGTAACGGTACCAGCTTCGCAACCCTCAATGTTCAGGGTAGCCAGGACATCACCGTTGGTGACCCGCTCGCAACCACGGTCACCACGATCGATGGTAGCACCGCTTCGGGTAAGATTAACATCACGCTGCCGGCCGCTTCGCACACCGTTACCGGTGGTTCGGGCGACGACACGTTCACCCTCGCGGGTAACTACGACACCTCGGACAGCCTGGACGGTGGCGATGGTACTGACATCTTCGCTTCGACCTCGGCTGACCTCTCGGGCACCAGCTCGGCCGTCACGAACGTTTCGAACTTCGAAACCGTTTCGATCACCGACGCTCTCGCCGGTAACCTGAACGTCACGCACTACGGTGCAACGAACGCACAGCTCGCCGGTATCGATGGCACCGCACGCACGATCACGGTTGTCTCGGGTGGTTCGGTTGAACTGACCGCAGACGCCGGTGCTAACAGCGACACCATCCAGCCGTCGACCGATACCACGGCTGACTCGGTAACGGTTACGCTGAACGACGCTGACACCGCTGCTGGTCTCCTCCTGACGCAGTTCGAAACGGTCACCCTTGACTCGACCGGTGCTGCTGACGGTGGTGCTAACGTCATCGGTACGGTTCTGACGCTGAACAACGCTTTCACGTCTGAATCGCTGACCATCACCGGTGATGCAGCCTTGACGCTGACCGGTGCTGTAACCGCTGACGTCATCGACGCCAGTGCACTGACCGCCGTTCTTACCATGACGGCTGGTACGGCTGGTTCGAGCTCGGTCACAGGTGGTACGGCTGCTGACACCCTTCGCGGTTCGACCGCTGCTGACAGCATCAGCGGTGGCGACGGTGCTGACACCATCCGCGGTGACGACGGTAGCGACTCGCTGACCGGTGGTAACGGTAACGACATCTTCGATGGCGATAACGGTGACACCGATGAGCTTCTGACCGCTACGGATACCATCACCGACTTCGATGCTGGTACCTCGACGACCACGAACGACTCGTTCGTCTACGACATCTCGTCGATCGAAGCTACGACTGGCCCGACCGACCTGGTTGACACCAGCGCCAACAGCGCTGCCGGTGCTGACGGTACCTACGTCGCTCTGTCGTCGGACGGTGCAACCGTCGCGAACGCTGACATCGTTGGTATCATCGGTGACTACACCGATGCAGCTGACGCTCTGGCAAACCGCACCAGCTGGACGATCACCTACGGTGCAACGTTGACTGACAACGATGCATTCCTGATCGCTTACACCAGCGGTTCGAACGTTCGCATCGCTGTCGCCGTCGATAACGGTGGTGGCGCTACCTCGGATGCAGTCGATACGATCTTCGACATCGCTATCCTGCAGAACGTCTCGCTGACCAACCTGGACAGCGGCGACTTCACCGCTCAGTAAGCTTTGCTGATCTGAGCTGCGGGTTCGCCCGCAACACATGACTGAACAGCCCGGCACGGTCAGACCGTGTCGGGTTTTTTTGTGGACGGAATGTCCGCCTGCAGCGATGTAACGACGGCGTAACTCAGATGCCTCGCCGGTGTGGCATCGAGTAGGATCAGTCGATTCCGTAAGTTGATCCGCCCGTTTTCTGGACGGGGGGCAACAAAAACGGTATAGCGTGCGAGCGATTCAGGAATACGAAG
>JBMYUM010000031.1:0-17406 GCA_049605375.1 Phycisphaerae bacterium
GGTGCCCTTGGGCAATCGGCATCGCCTCGGCTGGCACGCTACTTCATCAGCGACAGAGGCGCTTATCGTAAACTTCTTGGGCGAATGGCACTGATTTCGCTCGGTCTGGGAAGCGCATCGATCATGGTTGCCGTGTTTCTGGGACGACCAATTCTTGCGCTGATTTATGGGGCCGAATATGCGGAGTACCAGGGAGATTTTGCGATCATCGCCGTTGCCGGTGCTGTACAGCTGGTTGCGAGTCCCTTTGGTTATGCCATGACGGCGGCACGCGCATTTCGCATGCAAGCTGTTATTGTGACGCTCACATGCCTGGTAACGGGGCTGGCAAGCCTCTGGCTTGTACCGCGTTACGAAGTGACCGGAGCATCGCTGGCAGTCGTCGCCACCGCCGTTTGTATGCTCGTGGGCTTTGCCATCGGCGTTTGGATTCAACTGCAGAAGGCCCTGGTGCCAGACCAGTTGAATGAAGATACGGAAACCTGATCGAGGTGAAGCGATGACGCAGATGTTGCAGTCGCAGGAATCATCATCCATGAATACCGCAGCAAGAGCATTACACGTTTACGGTTCACTGAATCGTGGTGGTGCTGAAACTTGGCTGATGGACGTCATGCGCAACACGGGGCGAGATCGACTTGCCATCGATGTCTGTTTGACAAAGGATGACAAGGGCCCTTACGAAGACGAGTTTCAGGAACTAGGTGGACGCATCCACCGATGTCACCTTGACAGCGGCCCATTCCAATTCGCGCAGAAGTTTACGGATCTTCTGAATAACGAAAACTATGACATTGTTCACAGCCATCTGTACTATTTCAGTGGCATCGTCTTACGATGCGCGGCGAAAGCACATGTCCGGGAACGCGTGGCACACATTCATCCTGTCATTGATGTCAAACACAAGTCGATTCCTCGGAGACTCTACACCTACCTGATGCGGCGCTGGATCTGTAAGTATGGCACCAGGTATGTTGGGCCGACAAAGGGAAGTCTCGAGGGGTTCTGGGGTTCCGGATGGAATTCGGATCCCCGCAAATCAGTGCTCTATAACGGTCTGAAGGTTGAGCGCTTCGCTGATGATGTCGATCGAGCGAGTGTACGGCAACAACTCGAGATTCCGGAGACTGGCAAGATCGTACTGAACGTGGGGCGATACGCGCCTCATAAACGACAGGATTTCCTCGTAGACGTAGCTCGTGAGGTCTGTGAGCAGCGTGAAGACGTCTTCTTTGTTTTGATCGGCAACGGAGATCTGCGTGAACCGGTGATGGCGAAAGCGGAAGCCCAGGGTGTTGCGGGCAAGTGCCGGTTCATTCCGGGAGCTCCAAGCATCGATGAATTCTACCTGAGTGCCGATGCTTTTGCGTTTCCCTCATCCAACGAGGGATTCGGGATCGCCGTTGCAGAGGCAGGAGCCGCGGGCTTGCCGACCGTTGCACAGGACATTCCAGGCGTGGAGGAGGCCGCCGATTCGTGCCACGACATCACGCTACTACCGTTGGATACGCGCGCGGATTCATGGGCAACACATCTGGTCAAGAAGCTCGAAAAGAGTCCTCTTTCCCAGGAAGATCGTCGCCGGCACCTCGCCGACTTCCCTTTCAGTATCGAAGCATCGATCCGGTCTTTGATGCAACTGTACGGCTTGGAATGTGATCTCGATTAGGTTCGCATCCGGCTACGTCATTTCCTGCAACCGGCTTTGAGCACCGAAAGGAAGGACCTTCGTTTCGGCCGAAGATGCCGGATGTGATACTGGCTTGCTTCTTCGAAATTGCGCGCAGAAAGTTGAGCCAGGCCATCTCGATCACGCAGGACATTGCAAATCTTGCGTGCCAAGGCTTGGGAATCGCCTGGAGCAACGCATAGATCATTCGGTAGAAGCTCAAGAATGCCACTGATTGAAGTGCCGATACAGGGTGCCGCACGCGCCATCGCTTCGATCATGACGCGTGGAAGTCCTTCCGTATGGGATGGCAGGACAAACAGATCACAATCATCAAGGGCGTTCCGAATCGCTTCGCCTGCCGGCAGCACACCGCGGAAGGTCACGTCGGCATCGATTCCCAGTGATTTTGCCATTGCTTCCAGATGCGGGCGGTATGCACCGTCCCCGATCAGCGTCAACGATGCCGGCATTTCCTGGCGAACCAGACTGAATGCCTCGAGCAAGACGTCTGGTGCTTTGTACAGTTGCGCGAGCGAACCGATGAACAGTATGCGATGATCAGGGGAGAACGTGGTGCGAGGCCCGGCAACAAAATCAATATCGTCAAGATTGATACTGCTGTAGGACGTCGAGAAACTTCCCTCGCCCGCCGGGTAGCGCTGTTGCAGTGAAGCGGATGTGACGTAGCTAACGGCGGCGGCATTCTGACACATTTGACGAAGTTCACGCGTCACCCAGAACCGAAGGAAGGGGCGAAGCGCATTCTTCATGGCCTTGGGATCGAATACGTCATACGGATCACCCACAACTTCGACGCCGAAGGGCATGCGTGCCCGCCGGGCAGCACGGTACAGCAGGCTCGACATCCCACCGGGGGCACGACACACAATCGCATCGGCATTTGATATGGCGGTTGCCGCAGCGCGACGAAGCCGTCCGATGTTTCGTGCGTACTGCCACGGCCCCTTATAAAAAGGGACATCTAGAAATGTGACCTCGGGACGACTGGCGACCCGACTGCGCGGCGGTGGAGAATCAACAGGAAGCACGCGGGCGAAAACCTCCACAGATTCGAATTCATCCAGGTAGCGATCCCAGAAATTCGCATCGAGCCAGCCCTGCGACCAGATCGTGCCATCAGGTGTCACTGAGAATCGCTTTTCCAACCCAACCAGGACTTTCATGGCACTACCGACCTTGTGATCCGGATGTTCGCGTTCCGTTCTCAATCAGGCGTGCGAACTCGGCTTCCTGCAAAGCCCATACGCGATGATTGTCGTACGAACGCTCGACCCGCTCACGCGCCGCACTACCCATGTGTCTTCGCAGTTCAGGTTGATCGATCAACCGACGCATGGCGGCGGCGAGTCCGGTCGCATCCTTCACATCGACAAACAACCCTGTTTTTTCAGATTCATCCGGATGCCACCACCCGGTTTCCTTGGTCGTGACAATGGGGCAAGCCGATGCCGCCGCCTCAAGGAGCACCGTACCAAATCCTTCTCTATGAGTAGGCAAGACGAACAAGTCCATAGCGTGATAGAACGGAGCGGTATCTGATTGCCAACCTGTTGAGACAATACGCGGATGATCTGTAAGCATGGAAACGTGCTTGTCGGAAGGGCGATCGCGCTCTTCTAATTCGCCCACCATAAGCAGATAGACATCCTCTCGGTCACGCGCAATCTCAGTGAATGCCGTTAACAACTCACCGATGCCCTTATCTCCGGTAAAGCGACCAACGAATCCGATGACGGTTGCGCTTTCCGGAATCTCGTGATCGGTACGGATACCACGACGCCGGGCGGCATCCTCAGGACGATACCGGGTAAGATCGATGCCATTGCTGCTTCCATCTCCGAGCACGCGAATGGCGCCCGCAGAGCACATACCGTCGCGCACGGCCTGTTCCATCATGAAATGAGAGATGCTGAGCAGGTGATGGGGGAGCCGACAGGAGATCATGAATGACCAGGTGAGTAAGCGACCACTGATTCCGGACTGCTGCTGGTACGACAAGCCTCGTAGAAGATGCAGCAGACAGCCGACACCTGCCATCCGACCGGCAAGGCAACCGAGCAACGCTGCCTTGGGCGTGCTGACTTCGATCAAGTCAAACGAATGCCGGCGGAAGAACCGGTAGAGATTCCACAACGCGCGAAGGTCGGAGAGCGGACTGATCCGCCGTGTGAGTGGAGCCGTATGCAACTCGACGCCTCGAGCGCGAATGTCATCAGCAAGAGACGTGGGGGCGCAAACCACGGTAACGTCGTAACCGCGCGATTGAAAATATTCAAAGCGACCCCGACAGAGACTCTGCACGGTGCTTCCCACAGTCACGACAAAGCAGAGTCGGCGGCGCTCCGATGTTGCAGACGCACTCTCTTGCGTTGCGGGGTTCGATTGACTGGTTGCTGTCGGGCCGATCGTCATACCCCTATTATCGTCTAACGGTCGTCAGGACTGGTGCACCGCATCGACAGCGTCGACAACGCTCTCGAATCAGGCAATGCTAGAAAAGGGGGAAAAGGACTCAGGCGGATGACGCGACATCGCGGGCGAGCCGTATACCGCTGAATAACCAACGCGACACGGGTGCATAGAAATTGCGGTAGGTGCGACGCAAATGATCGATCGGCGTAACACAACAGCCACCGCGAAGGACAAACTGATTACACATGAATTTGGCGTTGTATTCTCGCAGGCTTCCATCATACGACCTGAAACCTGGATACGCCTGATAGGGGCTGCTGGTCCATTCCCATAAGTCGCCGAACAACTGCAACGGTGCGGGCGGTACTTGCGAGGATGCAACACGTGGAAAGTGCCTGTCGCCGAAACGAATGCGACCATTGTCCGAGGAAGCGACTGGCTCCGCAGCCGTTGGTGAATGATCCATGCAAAGCCCGCTCGGTGCGGGATGCATGGAACCCTGCTCCAGGAAGTTCCCCGTCAGACCTGCGCCCTCAGAACCCACCTCCCATTCCTGCTCGGTAGGGAGACGACAACCACGGAAACGCGCAAAGGCGTCGGCTTCAAAATAACTGACATGGCAGACCGGTTCTTCCTCACGCAGAGGACGTTGACCATGCAGCGTCATGACTTCCCACCCGCCATCTGTGTGGGTCCAGTACATGGGGCATTGCCATTCGTGTGCCTTGACCGCCTTCCAGCCGTCGGACAGCCAGTAAGCCGCATTCTGATAACCGCCGGCTTCGATGAACTCCAGATATTCACCACACGTCACCAGCGTCGTGCGCAATTCGAAGTCCCGAATGATCACGTCATGAGATGGCTTTTCATTGTCGTACGCAAAAGCGGCTTCTTCTGCACCAATGGTCCTGATGCCGCCATCAATCCTGTGCCACTGATCATGGTTGGTCAGAAAATGGAATGCGGGGCAGAGGTACTGTTCCTTGCAGTAAGCCGGACGCAACGGATTCCGGGCAAACAGATGCTTGATGTCCATCAACAGCAATTCCTGGTGCTGTTGTTCGTGGTTGATGCCGACCTGGACGGTCTCGCGTACCGGCTGATCCAGGTCGTCACGATCAAGCAACTGAATGACCGCATCGTCGATGGCTTCTCGGTAAGCCATGACGTCCTGGACGCTCGGACGTGAGATCAAACCGCGGGTCGGCTTCGCGGCAAACGCGCCCACGGAATCGTAATAGGAATTGAAGAGGTAATCGAAGGAATCACAGTAGGGTTCGTACGCCTCCTGGAACGCCCGAAGCAGGAACTGGTCGAAGAACCATGTGGTATGAGCGAGGTGCCATTTGGTGGGGCTCGCGTCGTCGTCAGCCTGGATACACATGTCCTCAGGTGTCAGGTCGCAGCACAGAGATGTCGTACGATTTCGCGTCGCCCGAAACATCGCCTGAAGCTCAGTGATATCCTGAAGAATAGGCATGCTAAAACTCCTCATCAGACATGCGCCGGCACCGGGGCAACACCCTCAATCCATTGGGATACCGTGTTGCGGTCTGCTCAGGTTCATGCAAACGAAGGCCGCAACATCACCCGCCCAAACATCCCATAATATGCTGCATTCGTGAAGCGTCCACTTGAATCGAGTTGAATTCGAATGACCGTCGAACAGCCCTCCACGGACCAACAATAACCACGGACGACGTTCGATCATTCCCGAAATGTGACGCTGAAACAGGCTACGGTGGAAAGCCATGCGTACCAGTCCTGTTCACTCCCTGACGGCATCGATGCTCCTTCCTCCGGAGATTCCACCAAAAACTTCACTTGCCTTTAACGTGATGCTAGTTCTGTCTTTACGCGAATTTGTTACATCCCTCCGCAAGTTGGATGAGTGTATGCTTCGCTCGCTCACCGGAGCACATCATCCTTGGATCCGATTGGGGATGAGGGAAACGACAATGACCACTCATTATCGAAGCGTCTGGATCTCCGATGTGCATCTCGGCACGCGTGACAGCCAGGCTGATCTCGTCATGGACTTTCTAGACTCGTTGTCCTGCGATCACCTCTACCTGGTTGGAGATATCATAGACATGTGGGCCCTGAAACGCCGCTGGCGATGGCCCGGCGAGTACAACCGGCTTATCCATCGGCTGCTCGAGCTGGCCGCGAACGGGACACGCGTGGTCTACATCCCTGGGAACCATGATGAGTTCTTCAGGGATTACTGTGGGCACCAGTTTGGTGATATTGAAATCAGACGCCGGACCGTACACGAAATGGTCGATGGCAGACGATTTCTCGTCACACACGGCGATGAATTTGACGCCATTGTCCTCTGCCACAACTGGCTGAGCCACCTTGGCAGCTGGGCTTATGCCTATTTGACCCAACTTAACCGGGTTGTGAACAGCGTTCGCCGTCGCATCGGAATGCCGTACTGGAGCCTATCCGGCTTCATCAAACGCCGCGTCAAGCGAGCGGTCAGCTTCATCAACCACTTCGAAGATTCGATGATCGGTGAGGCCAGAAAACTCGAGGTCGACGGTGTGATTTGTGGTCATATCCACCAACCCGTGATGCACCATGTCGGGGAGATTACCTATTGCAACACCGGAGATTGGGTCGAAAACTGTACGGCTTTGGTAGAACATCAGGCCGGAGACCTTGAACTCCTGTGGTGGCATTGTAAAGTTGACGATCGCTGTGATCGGATGCCGGAAGATGTATTCATCGCGAGGCCGGAATTCGTCAGCACGGCGACTGTGCCCACATTGAGCCGGTGCACACCCAAAGACTGTGCACGCAATGAGCCGGTGCACACGATAGGCCGGTGCCCACGATGAGCAGGGTGGGGAACGGATGAATTTTCAGTGCTCGCTGAAAGCGATTTGCGCATGGCGGACTCGCCTGTCCAACGGTACTACAAGTTCCAAGCCACCGTCTACAACCTGACACGGTGGTCATTTCTTCATGGCCGGGCACGCGCAGTTAACGCGCTTCAACTCTCACCGCAATCAACCGTTCTGGAAGTCGGATGTGGAACCGGACTGAACTTCGGACACATCATGCCGAAACTGACGGGCCCTGAAAGTACTCTTGTCGGCGTCGATTTTTCGTCCGACATGTTGCAGCGTGCCCAAACGCTCGTTACCAAAAAAGGCTGGCAAAATGTCGAACTACAGGAGGCTGATGCCACCCAACTCGACCTCGGCCGGAAATTCTCACGCGTATTCTTCTGCTACAGCATTGCCATGATTCCGAATTGGAGCCAGGCACTCGCAAAAGCCGTCGACCATCTCGAAGAGGGCGGTCGACTTGTCATCCTGGAGTTCGGACAGTTCGAAAAGTGGGGCCTCTTCGGACGGCCCATTCGACGCTGGCTTCGGGTCAATCACGTAGAAACTGAAAAGCCAATCAATGACGAACTGAAGTCCCATTTCCAGAACATCGAATTTCACAGCTGGATGGGGGGCTACAACTTCGTGGCCATAGGAACAAAATAAGATGTATCAGGTGGTCAACATACCGATTCCGAACGCTCAATCCTCGTTTCTTGAACGGATGGTCTTTAACGGCCTCGTCTTCAACATGTCATGGGAAGATCCTGAGATGGATCGTCGCGCGTTTGAGCTGAACTCCGACCATACGGTGTTGTCGATCACCTCGGCAGGATGCAACCCGCTGAATTTCCTCTGCCAGAATCCGAAGCGACTTATCTGTGTCGATGGCAACCCAGCTCAGAACGCGGTCATGGAGTTGAAACTTGCCGCGATCGAGATCCTCGACCATGCCGCTTTCTTCGATATTTTCGCGGCCCGTGCGCCACAGCGTCTGATGGAAGTCTATGACAAGCTGCGACCACGGCTCTCGCCGAGCGCGGTCAAGTTCTGGGACGCCAACGCAGAGCGCTCAGCCCGCAAGGGTATTTACGCGCTGGGCCGCACAGGCCTCTTCTGCAGTATCCTGCGTGGATACCTCAAAATGCTCAAGATCGATGGGGCGGTCAGTCGCCTCTTTGATTGCAAGACATTGGAAGAGCAGGAGGAACTGTACAACGCCGAAATCGCGCCGCGGCTTTGGCGGAATACCAGCAAACTATTCGTAGCCTGCAAGCCGCTGATCTATCTTGCCGGTGTGCATCCCAAGCAGTTCCAGATGATCGACGATCGCCACAACATGTACACCTACCTCCGGGAGCGCATTGACTATGCGTGCACCAAGGTGCCGGCAATCGACAACTACTTCCTTTGCTGTGCGGCGACTGGCGCGTTCCGTGGGAACTCCGTCCCGCCGTATCTGCTCGAAGAGAACTACGAGGCACTGCGCAACAACATCGACAAAGTCACGGTTGTAACGGGATGGCTGGGGCCATACCTCGATTCCATCGAGGCAGGTTCGATCGATCGATTCAATCTGCTGGATATCTTCGACTGGATGTCGACCGATGCTTTCCGCGGAACGCTTGAGTCCGTGCTTCGTGCGGCCGCACCGGGATCGCGATTCATCTACCG
The DNA here is from genome assembly GCA_049605375.1 of Phycisphaerae bacterium. GTDB lineage: Bacteria > Planctomycetota > Phycisphaerae > UBA1845 > UBA1845 > JADFOB01. The sequence goes on from JBMYUM010000031.1 coordinate 8,620, forward strand.
TTCCGGCTCGTACCTTCTGGAACCGCCGGCACAGATACGCAATCGAGTCGAATTCCATGAAGAATTGTCGAAAGAACTGCTGGCAATCGACCGTTCGGCAACATATGGAAGTTTCTACGTCTATTCGATCAAGGATCGTGACCAGTCGCAGGCCTCGCCCGCGTCAGGCTCGAAAGAGGTCGCCGCTGTATAAGGCGTTCGGCATGACTTCGCATTCCGCCCAACAGCCTGGGCATGCATCGACCCAGGCTCGGCGGTTGCGGGCCTCTACACCCTCCCAGACCTCGTCAAAACTCTGCGTCACCAGATTTCCCACCGTCTCGGTATTGAACTGGCATACGGGTACCGAACCGTCTGGCAAGAGGCGGATGTGGCTTCGAAGTGCCACACACTTCGGGTTGGGCTGTGGCGTATCGCGATTCTCGAGCCGTTCCAACAGCCCCTCAAGATAGTATCGCTTACCCATACGCATGGTGAGTTCATCGTGGTCGTTCACGAGGTCAAGTTGCCGACGCGTGAACGCGACGACATCGGCGCCCTCCAGATCAGGATGAATCGGATAGCCTTTCGGGACAATCATATGGTCAGCAGACTTGCCACGTAGCTTCACGCCGTACATCGAAGACTCCGCATAAGCGAGAACGGTATGCACTTCGACACCGATCTCCGCGAGACGCTGGCGAAGGCCTTCGTGGTCTTCCATGGACTGCGGGGTAATCACCGTATGATTGGCACTGACCCGGATGCCGCGATCGCGAAGCCGCGAAAGGCGGCGAACCGTCTCCATCGCCGTCGTGAACAACACCTCGGCACCGCGATTTCGATCATGCTCCTCTTCCTGGCCATCAAACGAAACCATGAATCGAAGGCCGCGAGGGTTTTCATAGCGGCGCGCAAATTCTTCCGTCAGTTCCGGGAAAGATCCATTGGTGGTGATGTGAATCACGTGCGGGCGCGAAGCGCGGTGGACAGCATGAGCGATGTCCAACATATCCCCCCGGAGGAAGGGCTCACCGCCGGAAAGGCGGACAATGTCCAGTCGGCCAATCTTTTCAAAAACATCCGCCACCTGATCGGGTGACATCTCGTCGCCCGGTTTCATTCGCCAGGAATCGCACATCTGGCAACGAGCGTTGCAGCGGAAGCACACCAGATACGTGCACCACGACGGCCGCACCACCTTGCCCATCCGATTCTTGATCACCGTCAGCGGGAGACTGGCAACTCTCATGCGACGGACCTCCCTTCGGTGCGCGACACGTCAAAATCAACGAGCTCGGATGCAAATTCCTCAATTGCATCGAGTGCTTCTTTCGAGCCGTCACGTGCATAAGGCTCCATGTTCTCGCGGTACGTGGACTCTTCCGCGAGGAACGCATGGATGACCTCGGCACTCAGACGATCAAGTATGGTCTGTCGGCCGATATTCATGCGTTCCACCGCCAACGCGTTGCAACGTTGCTCGACACAGTCTTCAGGCATGACCAGCAATGGCTTCCGGTAGTAAATCGCTTCGCCGACCAACTGATTCCCGGCCGTGCAGATCAATGCTCGACACGATGCCAATGCCTTGAGAAACGACTGATTGCCGCGCGGACGAAACTCAACATTTCCTTCGCGACCTACCTTCGGCGTCCCGTAGACAACAACGGGGAGTTGCAGACGAGTGAGCGTCTGATGCAGTTTATCCGTGTACAGATGCTTGCCGTTGTTCAGGTAAACAAGCAGGTGATCCTCCTGCGTGCTCTTGATGTCTAGGACTTCCTTACGCAACAACGGTGGAATGATCTTCACCCCGCTTCGATTCGCAGGCGCATCATAAAAACTCGAGACAAGGATGCGTTCAGGGTTATTCGCGACGAGTCGGTAAATGCGTGCATCGCGCGCGTTGAGCATACGATCGACAAATCCCATGGTCGGCGAGAAATAGGCCATCAAACCATAATGATCGAAGCTGATACGGGGAATCTGCAAACGCTTGCCGACCCAGGCCGTCCATACTTCCGCGTCTGTAATGATCAGGTCGGGAGAAAACTCGTGGACCAGGTTTTCGACCATGGTGTATGTCGGGCCACGATCGAGCACATCAAACAGAACCGGCAGACCGGCTCGCAGCGTCAGGAAGGTTGAGCGCTGACCGGCCGAGCGATAGCGGTAGCCCAACGCCGGTACGGGTGATACAGGAAATTCCTGACCGATCGCCTGATAGGCGTCGCCGCCCGCCAGGATCAGCACATCGTGCCGACGGCAGAGCGAAGGGAGGACGGCCATGCTTCGAGTCGCGTGACCCAAACCATAGCCATGAACGCCATAAACAATGCGCATAGCGAAAACCTCGTATGTAGACCGTCAACTTGCCCCTGACGGGGAACCGCGCCGCCCCGATGCAAGCGCCCCGATTCAAAGGCAGTGACGTCAAGAAAGCATTATCGTGACGTTAAAATCCCATGAAGGATTTTGGCGGCACAATTCTCTCAGATTCCCTTCTAAGCGGAAACGCGCATTCTGACAACTCAGCGCCCACCCATTGGTTCCACGGATCACGACCCGAAGCTATGATCACGCGATGACGGCAAGACGGCGGTGATTCTCTACGAATGACCGGCTTCGCTCCAAATGGGCAGGAGACACGGTGACGACCCGCTGTCACGGGCGCAGGGATGGGCCCATCAGCCGAGAAATGCAACAAGGGTGTCGTTCAGAGGCACCGGAATTCGACGGAGAACTACGATGAAGTATGCCCTCGCTGGCTGTCTGACTGCAACAATGATCGCCGCCGCCGGTTGCGGTGGGACAAATCACAGGGGACACCGCATGCACCTGGAACACCAGCCGCCTGTCGCCGCAACAAAAGACAAGTCCCTGCAGCACCACGGACACGAGCGAAACGACCCCTATTACTGGCTGAGAGACCGTGAAAGTGATGAGGTGATCGCCTACCTGAACGCCGAAAACGCCTACACGGAATCCGTGATGGCGCACACCAAGACGCTGCAGGAAGAGATCTTTGAAGAGATCAAAGGCCGCATCAAGCAGACGGACAACAGCGTTCCCTACAAAAAGAAGAATCACTACTACTATACACGATTCGAGGATGGCAAGGCGTATCCGATCTACTGTCGCAAGCATCGAAACCTCGATGCTCCCGAACAGATCATGCTGGACGTCAACAAAATGGCAGAGGGCCATGAGTTCTTCAGCGTGAGAGGCCTGAGCGTAAGCCCTGACGAAAACCTGCTTGCCTTTGCCGTCGATACCCGCGGTCGCCGAATCTACGATATCAAGTTCATGGATCTTCGTACCGGTGACATGCTGCCCGATGTCATCGAAGATGTTACGTCAAACAAGACGTGGGCAAACGATAACAAGACGATCTTCTACACACGGCAGGACCCCGTCACCCTGCGCTCTTATCAGATTCTTCGACACACCCTTGGCACGGAACAATCGGCGGATGTCAAAGTATTCGAGGAAAAGGACGACACCTTCTCGTGCTATTGCTACAAGACCAAGACTGATGCCTACATCTTGATCGCATCAATGCAGACGGTCAGCAGCGAGTTTCATGCGCTGGATGCAAATGACCCCACCGGAGACTTCCGGGTCCTTCTTCCCCGCGAACGCGACCACGAATACACGGTCGACCACTTCGGTGACCATTTCTACATCGTGACAAATGACAAGGCGAAAAACTTCAGATTGGTGAAAGCGCCGGTATCCCAGCCGACACGCAACAACTGGATCGAGGTCATTCCTCATCGCGAAGATGTACTGCTCAACGGGATCGAAGTGTTCAACAACTTCCTCGTCGCAAACGAACGCAAGAACGGGTTGATCAACATGCATGTCATGCCATGGGACGGCGCCGAGCCGCACGACCTCGACTTCGGGGAGCCCGCCTACCTCGCGTACGTCAGCACCAACGTCGAAATGGACTCGGAAGTGCTTCGATACGGATACACATCCATGGCAACGCCGAACACCATTTACGATTACAATATGCGGACACGCGAAAAAACCCAGATGAAGCAGGATGAAGTGAAGGGCTTCAAACAGGGAGACTACATCACCGAACGCCTGTACGCCGATGCGAGGGATGGTACCAAGGTCCCTGTGTCCATTGTCTATCGCAAAGGATTCGAACAGAACGGAAAGGCTCCGCTGCTCCTGTACGCCTACGGTTCCTACGGTTCCAGCAGTGACGCAACCTTCAGTGCAGCAAGGCTCAGCCTGCTTGACCGTGGTTTCGCCTATGCCATCGCGCATGTGCGTGGCGGTCAGGAAATGGGACGCCACTGGTACGAGGACGGTAAGCTGCTCAAGAAGAAAAACACCTTTACAGACTTCATCGACTGCGGCCAGTTCCTCGTCGATCAGGCCTACACCAGCCCCGACAGACTCTACGGATTCGGCGGGAGCGCGGGTGGACTGCTCATCGGTGCCGTTGCCAACATGAAGCCGGAGCTGTTCGACGGTCTTATGGCCGCAGTGCCTTTTGTTGATGTGGTGACCACCATGCTCGACGAAGACATTCCGCTGACGACAGGAGAGTACGACGAGTGGGGGAACCCCAACGAACAGGTCTTCTATGACTACATGTTGTCATACTCGCCATACGACAATGTCGAAGCGAAGGACTACCCGAACATGCTTGTCACCACCGGACTCCATGACTCCCAAGTGCAATATTGGGAACCCGCAAAGTGGGTTGCCAAGCTGCGAGCCATGAAGACCGATGACAACCAGCTCCTTCTCAAGACTAACATGGATGCCGGCCACGGCGGTGCGTCCGGACGGTACAAACGCTACGAAGAGACGGCGTTCCGTTTCGCGTTCCTGATCAACCTGGCTGAACGTCATCAGTAGGGACACCAAAAGGCCTTCAAGGCTGTTCCGTCAGCGCTCGAAATAGGAACGACTGATCAGTCTGCCTCCGGGGAAATCCATGGATTCCTCGGGGGCTTTTTTTTTGCACCCAGCACAAACCCCAGTCCTCCCATCCGTCCAAGCCAACCTCCGGCGATGCGCAATCAGTGCAGCTTTGCCGGAAGCGACGGCAAGAATTGCGCCCGACACCCTCCGTTCGACAGATGTCGTTACGTCTTGAATCCCAATTGTGATAATGTAAATCTATTATTTTCAGTGCCTTACGGTCATGCCGGCCCGCTTTCGCGTTGGTTTCTCACAGTTTGGCACGGCAGTTGCTTCGTTCGACGACGGGCTTTGTCCCCGTGTCTCCGGTGGAACCGGGACATCGCTTTCGCGGTCGGCACAGTAGGAACGACACGAGAGCGACGCGTATTCGTCGTTGGTGAATGGGAGTCCCGCATGCAAAGCGCGTCAAACGAAACAGGCGGCATCGCCGCAGATTCGATCACAACCACGGTTGGTGAGATCGAATCGGAGGCCATGCTTCCATGCCATCGGCCCGTCGACGCCGAAGCCAATCCCTGGGAGGCATTGGGGCGGACCGTGCGAGCATTGTCTATCGATGCAGTGGCGGAGCACTTCCGGCAGCAGGGCCTGCAGGCGCAGGCAATCGCGGCTGAGCAGGAGGTGGGCAGAGGATGACCAACTACGGGCTCTGGCTGTCCACGGCCGGCATGAAAATCAACGACCACCGGCAAACGCTGTTGGCTAACAACATGGCCAATGTCGACACGGTAGGTTTCAAGCACGATCTGGCCGTGATGCGGCAACGTCCTGTCGAAGTTCAGGAAGATTCGCACGGTCTGGAATTTCAACACCCGGTCCTCGATGGGCTCGCCGGTGGTGTCAACGTTCAACCCGTGTTCCACGCCTTCAAGCAGGGCCCTCTGATTCAGACAGACAAACCTCTTGATATTGCAATCCGTGGTGAGGGCTTCTTTGCCGTCACCGATGGTGAAGAAACACGATACACCCGAAACGGGCAATTCGTCGTCAATCCGGAAGGCGAACTGACGCTGGCGGCAGACAACGGTCGCTGGAAGGTCCTCGATGAAGGTGGCCAGCAAATCTCGGTCAATCCCGATGCCGGACGAATTGCACTGTTCAACGACGGCACGGTACGACAAGACAACCAGATTGTGACCAATCTCGGTCTCTACACCACAGATGACATGCAGACCCTGCGTAAGGTTGGACAGAACACCTTTCGATCAACGGCTGACATGCGACCGATTCAGGGGCAATTCGCTGCAGGTAACGTCGAAGGTTCGTCATTCAACATTATGAATGGGCTGGCCTCCATGATTGAGGCGCAGCGTGCCTACCAGATGAACGCAAATCTGATTCGTATTCAGGATGAGCTGACCGGACGAGCCATCACCAACGTCGGTCGAGTGGCATAAGGAGGTAGACGTCAGATGGCAATCATGGCATTACATGCAGCAGCCTCCGGCATGCGGGCACTCGATGAGAAGCTCAACGTTGTGGCGAACAACCTCGCCAATATCAACACCGTTGGCTTCAAACGCCAACGAGTCAACTTCGAAGACCTGCTCTATCAGGTCAAACGCGAACCAGGCATTCCCAATGCTGACGAAGAACCCATTCCGCACGGCATCCTCGTGGGTACCGGCGTCAAGGTCTCGGGAACCCAGACGAATTTCGGGCAAGGAGCCGTCCTCCCAACCGACAAACCCCTCGACCTCCAGATCGAAGGCGATGGCTTGTTCCAGGTGCGAACCATTCAAGATGGCACCGAAATCCTCGCGTATACGCGTGCCGGTAACTTCGTTCGGAACGCAGAGGGGAACATCGTCCTTGGGAACAGCGGGGGGGCAATCCTGGAGCCGAACATCAACATCCCGGCTGACGCACTCGAAATCGAGATAGGCAGGAACGGCGAAGTTCGTGTCCGGCAGCAGGGGGCAAGTACGCTGAACACCATCGGGCAGATTGAACTTGCTCGATTCATCAACAACGAAGGTCTGAAGCAGATTGGGCGAAACCTCTTCGTGGAAACCGATGCGTCCGGCGTCCCATTGATCGGACCACCGCAGACCGATGGACTCGGTTCCATACAACAGGGCATGCTGGAACAGAGCAACGTTGATCCCGTACGGGAACTGATCGATCTGATCACCACGCAGCGGGCATTCGAACTGAATAGTCAGTCGATTCAAAGTGCAGATGAATCACTCCAGATCGTTTCGAACCTGAGGAGGTTCTAATCTTCTGATCTGATGCCATAGATCTGGCATCAAGCCGGCACGAGGAGACGATGCCGGATACGAGGCGCTAGCAGGATGCAGCCATGAGACGCAAGGAATGCGACAACTCAAATGGGTGGTGTGCCACGGAGGGCACGCGCCGACCACTGCCACTCGCGCTGGCCGTAGTGATTCTGCTGGTCCCTTCGTTTGCTGCGCAGGCATCGATGATCAGGATGTGGCCGGCTGCCGTCGTCAACGGAGAGGAAATCCGAGTTGGCGACATCTGCGATTTCTCACGTCTACCGGCCGACACGCCTAAGGAATGGCAAGATGCCGTCGTTGCCAAATCTCCACCCCACGGTGGCTCGCGCATCATCCATATGGATCGTCTGCGTACCGCATTCCGTGAGTCAGGAGCCAACCTCGCAAAACTGCGAATCGGAGGCGCCCTTCGTTGTGTCGTGACGCGACCGGCAGAACCCAGGCAGGCACCGGACACTCCGTTGATCCAGCAGCATCGTGCATCACACAACAACACCACGGAAACGCCAGATGAACAAGCCGCAGAGACACTTCGACACGTTGTGACGAAGGCCCTCGATCAGTCGCTGGACTACTACCAGGGCAAAGCCGAGGTGATATTCAACAAGGACTCTGGCTTCCTCGATCTTACATCGCCACCGTATGAGTTTCGTATTCGCGAGCTTGGTCGCCAGCCTGTCGGCCTTGTCTCGCTTAGTGTGGACATCATCTCGGAAGGAAGAGAGCCACAAACGGTTCCTGTTGTGGCCCAGGTTCGCCTTGTACGCGATGTGCTAGTAGCGAAACGCGGCATCAATCAAGGCGCGACCATCGGTCAATCCGATCTGACGCGAAAGACGATGGTGTTCACGCGTCTACGTGACCTCGGCCTGCAAGATCAGGCACTCGCGATCGGGCAACGTGCCAAGAAATTCATTCAGGCCGGAACCATGATCGAAGATGACATGCTTGAGTCTGTTCCGCTGGTCCAGCGAGGGCAGCTGGTTAACGTGATTTCTGCCGCTGGTGGAATCCGTGTCGTGACCAGTGGCCGTGTCGCAACGGATGCCAAGCTGGGTGAAAGCGTACGTGTTCGTGCAAGCAACGATCGTCGCGTCGAGTTTGATGGTGTCGTTGTCGGGCCCGGCGAAGTTCAGATTGGCGGTCTCGACGTTACTCGTTTGACACTCCTTCCTGGTCGTAGAGGGCAATAACGCATGTTTGATACACAAAGTCATTCACCACGTTGGCTTCCAAGAACGATGGCCATGCTCGGTCTGATCGTGCTACTGGCAACACCCGGTGTGGATGCACAGGTTTCTTCGATCGGAGGACGTCGCCGGGCGGAGGTGGAGAACAACCCACCCAAGGCGGCTCCACGTGAAGCGAAAGTGTCCCAGCGAAACATGGTGTACGATATGTACGCTTGGACGGCCGTACCGCCGACGCCACCAAAGACATACAAGGTCCACGATCTGGTAACGGTGATTGTTCGACACAATCAGCGATACCAGTCCGACGCGCAGCTCCAGCGCCAGAAGCAATGGAACCTCCAGAGCGAACTCGATGCGTTCATCAAATTCACGCAGGGCGGTCTCGGTGCCGCAGCCTTTCGGCGCGGTCAGCC